>NZ_JBKBCT010000022.1:0-50365 GCF_050871525.1 Kineococcus auxinigenes
GATCTTGCACGGTTGAGCCCTCAAGCGTGCAAGATCACCGCGGGGAGGGGGGGCGGAGGGGGGAGGGGGACGGAGGTTGCGATCGTGTGAAGAATCGCGACCCGCCGTGGTGGGGGTTGGTGCATCCGGGGGGATGTCGGCATGGTGTGTCGGCGCTGAGCCCGCGCGTCGACCGACGGGCGGACCCGCTCAGCCGTCGTCGACCGCGGAAGAGGGAACCCCCATGCGCCGCCGCACCGTGCTCAGCTCGCTCGCCGCCACGCCGATCGTCGTCGCCGGGTGCAGCTCCGGCGAGGGCGTGGACACCGGCCAGGGCGGCGGGGAGGGCGGTGGCGCCTTCGTCGCGGCCATCAGCGCCCAGCCGGACCAGTTCGACCCGCACAAGACCACCGCCTACGCCAGCTTCCAGGTGCTGGAGAACGTCTACGACACCCTCGTGGTGCCCAGCGCGGACGGCGAGTCCATGGAGCCGTCGCTGGCCACGGACTGGACCACCAGCGACGACGGCCTCACCTGGACGTTCACCCTGCGCGACGGCGTCACGTTCCACGACGGCTCCACCTTCGACGCCGACGACGTCGTCTTCTCGTACGACCGCATCATCGACCAGCAGCTCTCCAACGCCTACCGCTTCGCCACCGTGACGGACGTGCGTGCGCAGGACCCGCGCACCGTCGTCATCACCGTCTCCGAGCCCACGCCGGCGCTGCTGGCTCAGATCGGCGGCTTCAAGGGCATGGCGATCCTGCCCTCGGGCGTGGACGAGGCGAGCCTGACGACGCAGGCCGTGGGCACCGGCCCGTTCCGGCTGGACAGCACCTCCGCCAGCGAGGTCTCGCTGAGCCGGTTCGACGAGTACTGGGGCGAGGCCTCCGCGCTGGACGGGATGACGTTCCAGTTCATCACCGAACCGGCCGCCGCGATGACCGCGCTGACCAGCGGCCAGGTCCAGTGGACCGACAACGTGCCCACCCAGCAGGTCTCCGACCTCGCCGAGGACGAGCAGGTCGAGCTCGGGCAGGTCGCCAGCGTCGACTACTGGTACCTGGCGATGAACCACGCCAAGGCACCGTTCGACAACCGCGACGTGCGCCGGGCGATCGCCACCGCCGTGGACCGCGCGGCGGTCACCGAGGCGGCGCGCTTCGACGCGGCCCGCCCGAACCAGACGGCCATCCCCGAGGACAGCTTCTGGTACTACGACTACGCCCCCTTCACCACGGACGTGGACGAGGCGAAGCGCCTGCTGGAGGGCGCCGGGGTCACCACCCCGATCACGATGGGCCTGATGGTGACCTCCGAGTACCCCGAGACGGTGACGGCCGCGCAGGTCCTCGCCAGCCAGCTCGAACCGCTCGGCGTCCAGGTGGAGATCCAGACGGAGGACTTCGCGACCTGGCTGGACCGGCAGGGCCGCGGCGACTTCGACGCCTTCATGCTCGGTTGGCTGGGCAACATCGACCCGTTCGACTACTACGACGGCCAGCACCGCACCGGCGGGTCGAACAACTACCAGGGCTACTCCAGCCCCGTCACCGACGACCTGCTCAACCGCGCCGCGGTCGCCACCGACCGCGACGAGCGCAAGGACCTCTACGACCAGGCGGCCAAGCAGATCGTCGACGACGTGTCCTACGTGTACCTGTACAACCCCGACGTGGTGCAGGCGTGGACGCCCGGGCTGACCGGTTACACGATCCGCCCGGACAAGGCCGTGAACTTCGAGGAGGTGGAACTGCCCTCGTGACGGGGATCGCGCTGCGGCGGGCGCTGCAGTCCGTCGTCGTCCTGCTCGGCGTCAGCGTGGTGGTGTTCGCCCTCGTGCACCTCGTCGACGGCGACCCGGTGCGCCTGGCGCTGGGCACCCGCTTCGACCAGGAGACGTACGAGGCGCTGCGCGAGCGCGCCGGCCTGGACCAGCCGCTGGTGGTGCAGTACCTGCAGTGGATCTCCAGCGCGGTCACCGGTGACCTGGGCGTGAGCTTCCGCTCCGGCGAGCCGGTGACGGCGCTGATCCTGGAGCGCCTGCCGGCGACGCTGTCGCTGGCCGGCGCCTCGATCCTCGTGGCGCTGCTCATCGCGGTCCCGCTGGGCACCGCCTCCGCGCTGCGGCCCCGCTCGCTCGTCGACGGGGTGGGCACGGTCCTGAGCCAGATCGGCATCTCGGTGCCGGAGTTCTGGATGGGCATCATGCTGATCCTGCTGTTCGCCGGCGTCCTGGGCTGGTTCCCCGCCGGCGGGTACGTGCCGCTGAGCGAGGACCCGCTGGGCTGGGCGCGCGCGCTGGTGCTGCCGGCGGTGACGACGGGCCTGGTCTCCGGCAGCGTGCTGACCAGGTTCACCCGCTCCAGCGTGCTGGAGGCGCTGGGCGCCGAGCACGTGCGCACGGCCCGCGCGAAGGGCCTGGGGGCCCGCGCGGTGCTGAACTGGCACGTGCTGCGCAACGCCCTGCTGCCGCTGGTGACGGTGACGGGCGTGCAGCTGGCGTACCTGCTGTCCGGGGTCGTCGTGGTGGAGATCGTGTTCGCCTGGCCGGGCCTGGGGCAGCTGGCCCTGCAGGCGGTGCAGGCGCGCGACTACCCCGTCCTGCAGGGCGCGGTGCTGCTGTTCGCGTTCGTGTTCCTCCTGGTGAACCTGGTGGTGGACCTGCTGTACTCCAAGCTCGACCCGAGGATCAGCGCGTGAGCGCGGCCCAGGACGCGGTGGCGGTGCCCGCGAAGCGGATCTCGGTGCGCCCGGCGCGCGGGCGGTTCACCACGGCGCTGAAGCTGCTGCTGACGTCCCCGCCGACGCTGTTCGCCACGCTGGTCGTGGTGGGGGTGGTGGTCCTCGCGCTGTTCGACGAGCAGATCGCCCCCACCGGTTACAACGAGGTGGACGTCCAGCAGCGGCTGCTGCCGCCGGGCGGGGGGCACTGGTTCGGCACCGACGACCTGGGCCGCGACGTGCTCAGCCGCGTGGTGCTGGGCGCGGCGGTCTCGCTGCAGGTGGGCGCGGTGGCGGTGGGTTTCTCGCTGCTGGTCGGCGTCACCGCGGGCCTGCTCGCGGGGTTCTACGGCCGCTGGCTGGACACGGTGCTCATGCGGCTGATGGACGTGCTGTTCGCGTTCCCCGCGATCCTGCTGGCCATCGCGGTCATCGCGATCCTGGGGCCGGGCACCACGAACGCGATGATCGCCATCGGCATCACCTACACGCCGGTGTTCGCGCGGGTCACGCGCGCGGCCGTCCTCGGCGTGAAGGAGAGCGTGTTCGTGCGGGCCTCGCGCTCCGTGGGGGTCTCCGACGCCCGGATGCTGCTGCGCCACGTCCTGCCGAACGCCGCCCCGCCGATCATCGTGCAGACGTCGGTGAGCCTGGCGTTCGCGGTGCTGGCCGAGGCGGCGCTGTCGTTCGTGGGCCTGGGCACGCAGCCGCCGGCGCCGAGCTGGGGGCGGATGCTCTCGGAGGGCCGCGGCTACCTGGAGGACGCGTGGTGGATGGCGGTGTTCCCGGGCCTGGCGATCGTGCTGCTGGTGCTGGCGTTCAACCTGCTGGGCGACGGGCTGCGCGACGTGCTGGACCCGCAGCAGCGCAGCGCGCTGGAGGCCGCCCGCGCGAAGCCGCGCCGGCGTCGCCGGGCGGGGGTGCGCGCGTGAGCGAGCCGGTGCTGACCGTGCAGGACCTGCGGGTGCGGATGGACACCGCCCGCGGGAGCGCCGAGATCGTCAACGGGCTGAGCTACTCCGTGGCGCCGGGCGAGACGGTCGCCGTCGTGGGGGAGTCCGGCAGCGGCAAGAGCGTGTCGGTGATGGCTCTGCTCGGGCTGCTGCCCAAGCAGGCCCGCGTGTCCGGCACCGCCGTCTTCCGCGGCCGGGACCTGCTGCGCATGCGCGAGCGGGAGCTGCGCGCCGTGCGCGGCGACGGCGTCGGGATGGTGTTCCAGGACCCCATGACGTCGCTGAACCCGGTGCTGACGATCGGCCGGCAGCTCACCGAGGGGCTGCTCGCGCACCGCAGGGTCTCCGGCAAGAAGGAGGCGCGCGAGCGGGCCGCGCAGCTGCTCGCCGACGTGGGCCTGCCCGACCCGCGCGGGGCGCTGGACCGCTTCCCGCACGAGCTGTCCGGCGGGATGCGCCAGCGCGTCGTCATCGCGATCGCCCTGTCCGGTGACCCCGCCCTGCTCATCGCCGACGAGGCCACCACCGCCCTGGACGTCACCGTGCAGGCGCAGATCCTGGACCTGGTGGCCCGGCTGCAGGACGAGCACGACACCGGCGTGGTGTGGATCACCCACGACCTGGGGGTGGTCGCCGGGATCGCCGACCGGGTGCTGGTGATGTACGGCGGGCGCTGCGTCGAGGACGGCACCGTCGACGACGTCTTCGAGCGCCCCGCGCACCCCTACACGCAGGGGCTGCTGGGCTCGCTGCCGCAGCTGCACGACGACGAGCCGGGCGGCCGGCGCCGCGAGCTCGTCGCCATCGGCGGCACCCCGCCGCCGCCCACCGACCTGCCGCCCGGGTGCGTGTTCTGGCCGCGCTGCCCGGTGCGCGGCCACGAGCGCTGCGCCACCGAGCAGCCGCCGCTGACCGCCGTGGGCACCGCTGCCGGCGACGGCTCCGGCGGGGGCGACGTGCCGCACCGGGCGGCGACGTTCTACGACGCGGCGCGCGACGCCGGGGAGGTGGGCGCGTGAACGCGGCAGCGCAGCAGGGCGGCGACGTGCTGGTGCGCGCCCGCGGGCTCGAGGTGCACTTCCCGGTGCGCTCGAAGGGGCTGCGCCGCAAGCGCACCGGAGAGGTCCGGGCGGTGGACGGGGTCGACCTGGACATCCGCCGAGGCGAGACGCTGGGGCTGGTCGGGGAGTCCGGGTGCGGCAAGTCCACCCTGGGCAACGCCCTGCTGCGCCTGGTGGAGCCGACGGCGGGCACCGTCGAGTTCGACGGCACCGACGTCACCGCGCTGGGCGCGCGCGAGCTGCGCGCGCTGCGCCGGCGCGCCGTGATGGTCTTCCAGGACCCGTACGCCTCGCTGGACCCGCGCACCACCGTGGGGCAGACCGTCGCCGAGCCGCTGCAGGTGCACGGCCTGCACCGCGGTGCGCAGGCGCGCGCGGCACGGGTGGCCGAGCTGCTGGAGCTCGTCGGCCTGGACCCGTCGGTGGCCTCGCGCTACCCGCACGAGTTCTCCGGCGGCCAGCGCCAGCGCGTCGGCATCGCCCGCGCCCTGGCGGGCGAGCCGGACTTCGTGGTGTGCGACGAGGCCATCGCCTCGCTCGACGTCAGCGTGCAGGCGCAGGTGCTGAACCTGCTGCGCGACCTGCAGCAGCGCCTGGGCCTGACGTACCTGTTCGTCTCGCACGACCTGGCCGCGGTGCGGCACGTCAGCGACCGCATCGCCGTGATGTACCTGGGGCGCGTGGTGGAGGTGGGGGACGCCGACGCCGTCAGCACCCGCCCGCAGCACCCCTACGCGCAGGCGCTGCTGTCGGCGGTGCCGCTGCCCTCCCCGGCCGCCGAGCGCCGCCGCGAGCGGATCGTGCTGTCCGGGGACGTGCCCTCGGCCACGCGGGTGCCCTCCGGCTGCCGCTTCCGCACCCGCTGCCCGCGCGCGTTCGCGCCGTGCCCCGACGTGGACCCGGCGCTGCAGGAGGTGGAGCCCGCCCACACCGCGGCGTGCCACCTGCACGGCGTGGTGGGCGTGCCCGTCGCCGCGGAGCACCGGCCCGCCTGACCGGCCCGCCCGATCCGCCCGGCCGGCCCGGCGCGCGTCACCCGTGCGCACGCCGCCGCGTGCTCCGTTCAGGGGCTCCTGCCACCCGCGCGGTCCGGTCCGCCCGTCCGCGTGCCGAGGAGGAGCGGGTGAAGACAGTCCTGGAGATCGAGACCACCAAGCCGATCGGCACCCGCGAGCTCAACGGGTTCCTGTCCGGCATCGCCGCGGCGGTGCCCGGCTGCTTCGTCTCCCAGGGCCCGAGCACGCGCGGGCGGCTGACGGTGACCGTGCTGTCCTCCACCCCGCTGGCGCTGGAGGTGGCCGAGCAGGTCCTGGAGTCGTTGCCGCACCTGTGCGACTCCATCGCCTCGCTGTCCCTGCACGAGCCGCCCCGCCGCGTCGCGCGCTGACGACCCCGCGCCGACGAGCTCCCCGGGTGACGCCCGGGCGTCAGTCCTCGTCGCGCGGCACCCGGGTGGAGGTGCGCTGCACGACGTCGGAGAACTCCGGGTGCCGCTGGATCCAGCGGGAGACGAACGGGCACAGCGGCACCGCGGTCAGCCCGCGCTCGCGCACCTCCTCCAGCGCGTGGCGCACCACGGCGGAGGCGATGCCGCGGCTCTCGAAGCCGGGCAGGACCTCGGTGTGGGAGAACACCAGGAAGCGCGGCGCGGGGGAGTAGACGGCGACGGCGGCCAGCTCCCCGCCCACCCGGCCCTCGAAGCGGGACAGCTCGGCGTTGTCGCTCACGGTGAGCTGCTGCTCGGGCGCGACGTCGGTCGCGGTCTGCTCTGGCGTGGTGCTCACGGTGCCTCTCCTGTCGGTCGGGGCGACGGCCGTCGTGGAGCAGTGAACAGCCTCCGGCGCCAGGATGACAGGCGAGTGGCCGTGCCGTGGCCCCGGTGGGCCGGGTGCGGCAGGCGGGCGCGCCGGGTGGTGCCGCCGGCGACCGGGGCCAGCTGCTCCCGGTCGCCGGCGGGGACGAGGGGCCTCAGCCGCCGCAGGACAGGCCGTGGCCGAAGCGGAAGAGGGGAGCCACGGTGTCGAACGGGGCGTCGGGGCGGCTGCGCTCCACGGCCGCCGTCGAGGAGGGCAGGTCGAAGGGCAGCCTGCCCTCGGGGGCGACGACGCCCAGGGCGACGTCGAGGAAGGCCTCGGCGCTGCTGCCGTGGTCCACCAGCAGCGCGGCGGCCCCCTCGGCCAGCTCGGGCACGACCGCGGCGCGGTCCAGGTAGAGGTCCACCACGGTCGGCACGGCCGCCAGCAGGGCGCGCAGCCGCTCCCGCTCGGCGGGCGCGAACTCCAGCGAGCCGGCGTGGAACATCGCCTCGAACCCGCCGGGGCGGGGCTCGTACGGCGCGCGCAGCCGCACCAGCGCCAGCTGCGCCTGCGCCGGGTCGTCCACGACCCGCAGGCCGCGGCGGCGCACCAGCTCGGGGTCCAGGCCCTCCACGTACACGGGGCCGGTCGTCGCGGCGTCCAGGGGCAGCACGCCGTCGCGGTTGGTCAGCAGGGTCATCGAGCGGCGCTGGGCCAGCTCGCCGTCGCGCACGAACCGCTCGTTCCCGACGGTGCGCACCGCGGCCTCGACGTCGACGTACGGGTTCTCGAACAACCCGAGGCGGAACTTCTCACGCAGCAGGCGCCGCACGGAGACGTCGATGCGCTCCTCGCTCACCCGGCCGGTGCGCACGAGTTCGACGACCAGCTCGGGCCGCGACTCCCCGCCGAACTGGTCGCAGCCGGCGAGCAGCACCTTCTCGGCCCGCTCCAGGGGGCTGAGGTGCTCCACGCCCCAGGCGCGCGCGGGCACGTCCTGGCCCAGGATCACCGCGTCGGTGAGCAGGCCCCAGTCGGTGCACACGATCCCGTCGAAACCGAGGCGCTCGCGCAGCAGGCCGGTGATCACGCTCTTGCTGAAACCGAACCCGACCTCCTCGTGCTCGGTGCCGACCGGCATCCCGTAGTACGGCATGATCTGCGAGGTGCCGGCGGCGATGGCCGCCTCGAACGGCTTCAGGTGGTGCTCGAACATCCCCGCCGGGTAGACCTGCTCCTTGCCGTAGGGGAAGTGCGGGTCCTCGCCGTCCTTCTGCGGGCCTCCGCCGGGGAAGTGCTTGGTCATCGTCGAGACCGAGTCCGGCCCGATCCGCTCGCCCTGGAAACCGCGCACGTAGGCGGCGACCAGTTCGCTCGTCAGGTCGGCGTCCTCGCCGAACGTGGCCACCACCCGTGCCCAGCGCGGTTCGGTGGCCAGGTCCACCTGCGGGTGCAGCGCCGCCCGGATCCCGACGGCGAGGTACTCCTGCCGGGCGACGTCGGCGAACCGCTCGACGAGCTCGGGCGAGCGCAGCGCCGCCAGGCCCAGCGTCTCGGGCCACTGCGAGAACGCCCCGGCCGTCGCGGCCGTGCCGGGGTTGTCGGAGAAGTGGTTGCGCGGGTCGGTGGACAGGGTGACGGGGATCCCCAGCCGGGTGCCGGCGGCGAGCTCCTGCAGCCGGTTGTGCCAGGTCGCCGTCTCGCGCGCGTCCTGGACGCTGCCGAGGAGGTTGAAGTGGTTCAGGTGCTTGCCGGCCACCGCCTCGCGCGTGGAACCCAGCCCGAACGCGGGGTTCGCTTCGGCCAGTTCGCCGCCGGGGCCGGGGGCGATCATGTCCTGGAACATCAGGCCGGCCTTCTCCTCCAGCGTCATGCGCGCGAGGAGGTCCGACACGCGCTGCTCGATCGGCAGGGAGGCGTCCCGGTAGGGCGGCGCGGGTGCTTCGGTGGTCACGGGATCGTTCTCCTGGGTCTGGGTCACTTGACGGACTCCACGCGGAACACGCACGCCGCGCCGGCGAACACGACGATCGCACCCAGCAGGTACCAGGTGCTGTACCCGCCGATGGGCAGGTGGGCGCCCGCGGCGATGACGGCCGGGGCGACGGCCGGGGCGATGGACTGCGGCAGGGCGTTGGCGATGTTCAGCACGCCCAGGTCCTTGGCGGCCTCGTCGGGGTTCGGCAGGACGCTGGTGGCCAGCGCCATGTCCACCGACATGAACGCGCCGAAACCGAGGCCGATGACGGCCTGCGCGACGACGACCGTGGCGACGCCCGGTGCGAAGGCCAGCAGCAGCAGCCCCACGGCCATCACGACGCTGGCCAGCGCCACGAACGGCTTGCGCGCGCCGAGGCGGTCGGAGAGCACGCCGCCCAGCAGGCTGGAGGCCATCATCAGCACGGCCGCGGCGGTGTTGGCCAGCGCGATGACGCCCACGGCCCTGCTCTCGGACAGGCCGAGCTCGTCGGTGAGGTAGAAGAGCAGGTAGGCGGCGATGCCGGCGTAGCCGAAGAACATCGCGAACCGGCCCAGCCACACCCACCCGAAGTCGGGGTGCGCGCGCGGGTCGAACACGAACGAGCCGAAGAACTCGCGGGCGCTCAGCCGCCCGGCGGGCGCCTGCGCCAGCCGGCGGTCGCGCAGCGCCAGGGCGAACAGCACGGCGAGGACGCCGCCGAGGGCGCCGGGAACGAGGAACCGCGCCAGGGAGGAGTCCAGGAGGTTCACCGCCCAGGAGCCGACCACGATGGCCAGCGGGGTGCCCACGCCGACCACGCCCGAGGCGCGGCCGCGCTCGCGCTCGGGCACCTGGTCGGGGATGGTCGCGTTCGCCGCGGCGAGCACCGCGTTGAACGCGGTCTGCGCCAGGCACCAGCCCACGAGCACCACCCACACCGAGTGCGCGGCGCCGATGAGGGCCAGCGCGGCGACCCCGACGACGGCACCGCCGAGGATCCACGGCCGGCGCATCCCCAGCCGGGAGGCCGTGCGGTCCGACAGGCGCCCGATGAGCGGGTTGGCGAACAGCGCGAACAGGGCCCCCACGCCGGTGACCAGGCCCAGGGCGGTGGCCTTGTCGTCGCCGGCGATCTCGGTGACCTTCAGCGACAGGCCCACGAGCACGGGGGTCAGCAGCGCCAGGTAGGCGCCGAAGTTGGCCGCTCCCAGCAGGGGCACGAACCCCCGGCCGGGTCGTGCCGGCGGCGGGTTCGTCGCGCCGGGTGCGGCGGGGGTGCTCATCTGCGTCACTGCGACTCCTTCGTCCTGCGCCCGTCGCGGGCGCGGTCCCCAGCGCCGCCGCAGCGGCGCACCCCGGGAGGGTACGCCCGTCGTCTACCAGTCGGTAGGTGAGTGTTGGACCGGACGGGGGACCGTGGCGGGACTCACGGGGACGGGCGGTCGGTTAGCCTGCGCGCGCACGGCCACGGGCGGCCGCGCTGGGGGAGGCGACGTGAGCCGGGTGGCGGCAGAGGCGGCGGACGGGTCCGCCCCCGACGAGCGGGCCGCGGCGCCGGGTTCGCGCCGCGCCCAGCGCGAGGCCCGCCGCGAGCAGATCCTCGAGGTCGCCACCCGCCTGTTCGGCGAGGGCGGCTACCGCGGCACCTCCCTGCGCGACCTGGCGCGCGCCTGCGGCGTCTCCCACCCCACGCTGCTGCACTACTTCCCCGGCAAGGACGAGCTGCTGATGGCCGTCCTGCGCCGGCGCGACGAGCGCACCGCTGCGGTCTTCGAGGACGTCGACGACCCCCGCGAGCTGCCCGCCCTGGTGCTGCGCCTGGCCGAGCTCAACGCGACAGCGCCCGGCCTGGTCGCGCTCTTCGCCGTGACCTCCGCGGAGGCCACCGCTCCCGAGCACCCCGCGCACGGCTACTACCGCGAGCGCTACCGCGCCGCCGTCGAGGGCATGTCGGCGCAGCTGGAGCGCGCCCGCGCGCAGGGCCTGCTGCGCGCCCACGTCGACCCCCGCCGTGCGGCGCGCGCGATGTTCGCCCTGCAGGACGGCGCCCAGGTGCAGTGGCTGCTGGAGCCGGCCGACGCCGACGTCACCGCGCTGCTGGCGGACCTGGTGCGCGCGGTGTTCGTCGAGGACGCCTGGCCCGCCCAGCTGCACCGGGCCGCGCCGATCACGACCGGCGCCTGACTACCGTGGAGCGGTGAGCGTCCCCACCGAGCGCGCCCCCGCGCACGCCGGCGCACCCCTGGTGCGCCGCTGGCGGCCCGGCTGGGAGCTGGACCTGGCGTGCACCGTCTCGGTGCTGCGCCGCGGCGCGGCCGACCCCGCCTTCCGCCGCGAGGACGACGGCAGCGTGCGCCGCGCCACCCGCACCCCGTGCGGGCCCGCGCAGCTGCACCTGCTGCCGCACCCGCGCACCGGTGAGGTCGAGGCCCGCGCCTGGGGCCCCGGCGCCGAGTGGGCCCTGGACGGCGTGCCGGACCTGCTGGGCGCCGCCGACACCACCCACGCCGAGTTCCGCCCGCGCCGTGAGCACGCCGCCCTGCACGACGCCTGGCGGGCCCACCCCTGCTGGCGCCAGCCGCGCACCCGCGCGGTGTTCGAGGCGCTGTCGGCCTCCGCGCTGGAGCAGGTCGTCACCACCCGCGAGGCGTTCGCCGGCTGGCGGCGCCTCGTGCTGCGCTTCGGCGAACCCGCCCCCGGCCCGGCGGGGGTGTGGGTGCCCCCCGCCCCCCGCGACTGGCTGGAGGTGCCCTCCTGGGAGTGGCTCGCCGCCGGCGTGGAGCTGCGCCGGCGGAAGGTCACGATCCTGGCCGCGCCCCGAGCCGCCGCCCTGGAGCGCACCCTGGCGATGGACGAGGCGGCCGCGGACCGGGCCCTGCGCTCCCTGCCCGGCATCGGCGTGTGGACCTCCGCGGAGGTGCGCGCCCGCGCCCACGGCCACCCCGACGCCTTCTCCTTCGGCGACCTGCACGTCGCCGCCGACGTCTCCTGGGCCCTGACCGGCGAGGTCCTGGACGACGCCGGGTGCGCCGAGGTCATCGAGTGCTACCGCGGGCACCGCTACCGCGTGCAGCGCCTGCTGGTGCTCGCCGGGGTGCGCCGGCCCCGCCGCGGCCCCCGCGCCGCCCTGCCCACCCACACCCCGAACCGCGCCCTGCGCGCGCACCGACCCCGCCGCGGCGGCTGAGCGGCGCGGCTGGTGGGATGCACCGCGTGCGCGTGCTCCTGATCGGCTGGTCCAGCGTCCTGCACGGCGAGGCCACGGCCGGCGACCTGCTGAGCACCGAGGCCGTCGCGCAGCGGCTGCGCGAGGACGGCGCCGAGGTCGACCTCGCCTTCAGCCCGGCGGTCCTGCGGGCGTACGGACCCCGCGGCGGGCTGCCGTACGAGGACGCCGACGAGGTCCTGCGGGTCGACCCCGCCGCGTACACCCACGTCGTGTGGGCGTGCGGCCCGCTGACCGGCCGGCCCGTGCAGCAGGTGCACGAGCGCTTCCCGCACGCCCGCCGCCTCGCCGTGGGCGTCTCCGTCCTGGACCCCGCCGACCCGGCCGTGACCGGCTTCCACGCCGTCGTGCCGCGCGACGCCCCGGGCGCCGCACCCGGCCGCGACCTCGCCGCCCGCCCGCCCGCCCCGGCCGTGCCCGTCGTCGGCGCGTACCTCACCCGCGGGCAGGGCGAGTACGGCGCCCGCCGCCGCCACGACGAGGTCGCCGACGCGGTCACCGGCTGGCTCGGCGGCCTGGACGTGGCCCGCCTGGAGCTGGACACCCGCGTCGACCCGCGCGACTGGCGCCTGCCCGCCACCGCCGAGCAGGTCCTGGCCGTGGTCTCCCGCCTGGACGTCGTGGTCACCACCCGCCTGCACGGCCTCGTCCTGGCCCTGCGCGCGGGGGTGCCGGCCCTCGCGGTGGACCCCGTCGCCGGCGGCGGCAAGGTGAGCGCCCAGGCGCGCGCGTGGGGCTGGCCGGGCCTGCTGAGCGCCGAGGAGGTCCTGGCCGCCGGTGGCGGCGGCGCCCTGGACGAGCAGCTCGCCTGGTGCACCTGCGGCAGCGGCCGCGCCGCCGCGGCCGCCGCCCGCGCCGAGGCCCCCGCCGCGGGGTCCGAGCAGCTCGACGCGCTCAGCGCCGCACTGCACCCCTGACCGTCCCCACCCCGGGCGGAAACCACGGTTTCCGCCCTTGAAGGGCCTCTCCCGGGGGCGGAAGCCATGGTTTCCGCCCCCGGGAGAGGAATGGGGGAGAGGAAGGGGGGAGGGTCGTCAAGGGCGAGGGGCCGGCGCCGCCCGCACCAGGGCCTCGCGCTCGCCGTCGGGCTCCCCGTCGCGCTCGACCCGGCCGCGCAGGTCCTCCGTCCACAGCGCCGCCAGCACCCGCTGCGCCAGCGCGCCCAGCTCGAAGGCGTCCTCGGCGGACAGCCGCAGCACGGGCCCGGCGCCGTCGTCCTTGACGAGGCACCGCCCCGGCCCGCCGGCGGTGGCGACCTGTGCGACCCGGTCCAGGCGCTCGGCGAGCGTGCCGGGCACCACGGGCGGGGCGTCGACGGCCGCGGCGCCGATCGCGGCGCGCACGGCCTCCACGTGCCCCAGCCGGAACCAGTCCGAGCTGGCCGGGCGCAGCAGCGAGCGCGCCCCGGGCCCGTCGTCGGCGCGCACCCGCTCGCCCAGCCCCCGGATGAGGGCGGCCGGCACGCCGTCCGTCTTGCCCTTGACGAGGTCGGCGGCGGCGGCCACCTCGTCGGCGATGGCGCGGGCGGTCACGCTCATCGGGCGCCCGGAGGCGTCCAGCTCGCCGCGCAGGTCGTCCAGCACGTCGACGCCCGCCACGCCGAGGGCGAAGTCGGTCTGCCCCTCCCGCCAGGCCCGCCCGGCCGTGTCGGTGACGACCACGCCGACGTCCGCGCCGGTCAGCTCGCGCAGGGCCGTGCGCAGCGCCCGGGCCTCGGCGTCGGCGTCGGCCGGCAGCAGCAGCACGGTGCCGTCGACGACGTTGGAGGCGTCGACGCCGGCGGCGGCCATCACCGGCCCGGCGGCGGACTGCACGACGCTGGCCAGGCCGGTGGGGGTGCGGCGCGCGGCGACGGTGCGCACCGACTGCGCGGCGATGACGGCCTCGCGCTGCTCCAGCGGCGCGGTCAGGCCGCGGGCCTTGGAGACGACCTTGCTGGACACGGCGAGGACGTCGCCGTCGACGACGGAGGCGCGCTGGGCGTGCAGCGCCTCGACGAGGACGCGGGCGAGGTCGTCGCCCGCGCACACCTCGCCGACCCCGGTGATCCCGACGACCTGCAGGCTGGTGGTGCTGCGCATCACGCGGCGTGCACCTCCCCGGTGAGCTCGCCCGCCAGGTCCAGGGCGGCCCCGGCGAGGGCGGCGGTGGCGGCCGGGTCGCTCATCAGCAGCGGGCGCCGCCGCACGGCCAGCGGGCGCGGCCCGGGGGCGGGGGCCTCGTCGCCCTCGGCGATCAGCCAGCCGTCCAGGAAGTCGGCGTACAGGCCGGCCACGGCGGCGGCGGTGGTGGGCACGCCGATCGCCGACAGGCAGGCGTCGGCCATGCCGCGCACCGGGGCGCCGCCGACGACGGGGGAGACGCCCACGACCGGCGCGGCCGTGGCGGCCAGCGCCTCGCGGATCCCCGGCACCGCCAGGATCGAGCCGATGGAGACCACGGGGTTGCTGGGGGGCAGCACCACGGCGTCGGCGTCGGCGAGGGCCTGCAGGACCCCGGGGGCGGGGCGGGCGGTGGCGGCCCCCACCGGTTCGATGCGCAGCGCGGGCACGGCCGCGTGCAGGCGCACCCACCACTCCTGGAAGTGCACGCGCCGCCCGCCTGCCTCGCCGTCGTGGGCGGAGCGCTCGGCCTCGGGCACGGGCGCGAGGTCGACGTGGGTCTCCACGACGTCGTCGGTCATCGGCAGCAGCCGCGCGCCGGGCCGCCAGCGCCGGCACAGCTCGTCGGTGGCCTGCGAGAGCGTGCGGCCCTGCGCGAGCGCCTGCGTGCGCACCAGGTGGGTGGCGATGTCCTTGTCGCCCAGGGTGAACCAGGTCGGTGTGCGCCCGTAGCGGGCGAGCTCGTCGGCCACGCCGGAGGTCTCGTGGTCGCGGCCCCAGCCGCGCTCCTCGTCGATGCCGCCGCCCAGGGTGTACATCACCGAGTCCAGGTCGGGGCTGATCCGCAGCCCGTGCAGGGTGACGTCGTCGGCGGTGTTGACGACGACCGTCACCTGCGCGTCGCGCCGGGCCGGGTCCGCGCTGGAGCGCAGCGCGGCCAGCAGGCCGCGCAGGAACCGTGCCCCGCCCACGCCGCCGGCCAGGGCCGTGATGCGCAGGGGGGCCGCGCCGGGGGCGCGCGCGGGGGTGCGGTCGGGGGTGGTGGGGCTCACCGGCCCATTGTCGCCGTCACGCCCCGCGGCGGTCACGGGCGGGCGGCCCGGACGGGTGCACCGGTGCGGCCGAACGGGTGAGGAGGAGGGCTGATCGGTGGTGCTGCTGCGGCTGGTGTGACGGAGGGGGCGCAGGTGATACCACGGCGGGCTTGACTAGTACGGACGACACGCGTGTAATTCCACCAGTGGTGGTCTTCCGTGACCGTCGCGTCACCGGTAGTGACAGACCGAGGCTGTGGGGGCTCCCAGTGGAGATCGAAGTCCAGCACCACGACGAGGACGGCGCCGTCCGCCGTCCCGAGCACCCGGGCCTGCCCGGCGGGCGCCCCGAGCTGCGGCTCGTGGCCCCCCTGCGCGAGGAGGTGCCCCAGGCCCCCTCGGTCCTCGGCGCCCCGCCCACCGGGCTGTCCGGCCTGACGCCCGAGGACCCGGGCTGGCAGGAGCTGGCCCTGTGCGCGCAGACCGACCCCGAGGCGTTCTTCCCGGAGAAGGGCGGCTCCACCCGCGAGGCCAAGCGCGTCTGCCAGTCCTGCGAGGTGCGCCAGGAGTGCCTGGAGTACGCCCTGGGCAACGACGAGCGCTTCGGCATCTGGGGCGGGCTCTCCGAGCGCGAGCGCCGCCGGCTCAAGCGCCGCACCGGCTGAAGCCGCCGCGGGGCCCGGCCACCCCTGGGCTCACTCCCCGCCGTAGCGGGGGTCCACCTCCTCGGGGTCCATGTCCAGCAGGTGCGCCACCTGCTCCACGACCACGTCGGCCACGAGGTCCTCGAGGTCCTCGCCGCCGGCGCGCGTCTCCAGCGGCCGCCGGTACAGCACCACCCGCGCCGGCCCCGAGCCGTCCGCGGGGAACAGGCGCCCCAGCGGCACGACCTCGTCCTCCCACGGGGCGGGGTCGGAGGGCGGGACGTCCTCCACCGCGAACTCCACGCCGGCCAGCTGCTCCGCCCAGCGACGCTCCAGCAGCTCCACCGCGTCCAGCACCAGGTCGTCGAAGCGCTCTGCGCGGGTGCGGGCCGCCGGCAGCGAGGCCGGCAGCAGCGGGCCGCGCAGGCCGCGACCGTGGCGGTCGCGCCGCACGCGGCGGCGCCGGCGTTGCGCCCTGGGCGTGCTCATCGGCGCAAGGTACCAAGCCCGCCCCGGCGCGTCCCCGGTCCCGCCCGTCGTCGCGCGCCGCGCCCGTCGCGACACGGTGCGTCCCACCCCGCCGCCGCTCCCCGAGGGCGCGGGATCAGCGGTAGCGTTCGGCGGGTGAACGCTCCCCGCACGAGTCCCGCCGGAGGCGGTGGTGGTCGTCACGGCGCAGCGGTGCGGCGGTGCTCGCGGACGGCGTGCGGCCGGACCGCGGTCGCGACCCTGACCTACGTCTACTCCGACTCCACGGCCGTCCTGGGCCCCCTCGCGGCCTACGCCGAACCCCACTGCTACGACCTGTGCGCCGAGCACGCCGAGCGCCTCACCGCGCCGCGCGGCTGGGAGGTCGTGCGGCTGGCTCCGGAGCTGGTGGAGGCCGCCAGCAGGCACGACGACCTGCTCGCCGTCGCCGAGGCCGTGCGCGACCGCCCCGGCACCGCGCGCCCCGGCGTCGACCCCGACGCCCCCGCCGTGCGGCGCGTGCACCTGCGCGTGCTGCGCGAGGACCACCCGCGCTGAGCGACCACCGGCCCGGAGCCGGGTGTTCCCCCGGACGGGGGCTCAAGCCGCGTCGCGGACCTGCCGATGGACGGGGTGTCACCCCGCGTCGAGCCCCCGGAGGCCCCCGTGCCCGTCGGTCCCAGCAGCACCCGCCGCTCCCGCGCCGCCCGTCCCGCCCCGCCGCTGGGGTCGCTGACCCAGGCCGGGCACCGCGAGGGCACCGCCTGCGGTTCCTGCGGCAGCGAGCGCGTCACCCAGCTGTCGATGTCCCTCACGGACGGCACGCCCGTCCGCTTCGTCTCCTGCCACGTCTGCGAGGAGCGCACGTGGCAGTCCTCCGGCGGCCCGCTGAGCGTGGACTCCGTGCTGGAGCGCACCCGCAAGCAGTGAGGTTCCCGGCGCCGGCCGGTGGCGCGGCGGGTCTCCACGACCCCACCGGCCGGCGGCGGCGCTTGTAGGCTCCCCGCGTGAGCGCCTCCCTGTCGACCGTCGTCAAGGCCTACGACGTCCGGGGGGTCGTCCCCGACCAGCTCGACGCCCCGGTCGTGCGCGCCCTGGGCGCCGCCTTCGCCGAGGTGGTGGTGCTGCCGGAGGCCGCGGCCGGCGCGGCCCCCCGCGCGGTCGTCGGCCACGACATGCGCCCCTCGTCGCCGGAGCTGTCGGCCGCGTTCGCCGACGGGGTGGCCTCGCGCGGCGTGGACGTCGTGCTCATCGGGCTGTGCTCCACCGACGGGCTGTACTTCGCCAGCGGCTCCCTGGACGTGCCCGGCGCGATGTTCACCGCCAGCCACAACCCGGCGCAGTACAACGGCGTCAAGCTGTGCCGGGCCGGCGCGCGCCCCGTGGGCCAGGACACCGGCCTGGCCGCCGTGCGCGAGCTGGCCCAGACCTGGCTGGACGCCGGCGAGGTCCCCGCCGGGACCGCCGCGCCGGGCGCGGTGTCCGGGCAGGACCTGCTCGCCGAGTACGCCGCCCACCTGCGCTCCCTGGTGGACCTGTCCGGCGCGCGGCCGCTGGAGGTCGTGGTGGACGCCGGCAACGGCATGGCCGGGCACACCGTGCCCGCCGTGCTCGGCGACGCGGCCGGGCTGCCGGCGCTGCCCCTGCGGGTCGAGGCGCTGTACTTCGAGCTCGACGGCACCTTCCCCCACCACGAGGCCAACCCCCTGGACCCGGAGAACCTGCGCGACCTGCAGGCCGCCGTCCCGCGCGCCGGCGCCGACCTCGGGCTCGCCTTCGACGGCGACGCCGACCGCTGCTTCGTCGTGGACGAGAACGGCGACCCGGTCAGCCCCAGCGCGGTGACCGCGCTGGTCGCCCGCCGCGAGATCGCCAAGGAGCTGGCCGCCGGGCGCGAGCCCCGGGTGATCCACAACCTCATCACCTCCCGGGCCGTGCCCGAGATCGTCGCCGAGGCCGGCGGCGTGCCGGTGCGCACCCGGGTGGGCCACTCCTTCATCAAGCAGCGCATGGCCGAGGAGGGCGCCGTCTTCGGCGGCGAGCACTCCGCCCACTACTACTTCCGCGAGTTCTGGTCCGCCGACACCGGCATGCTCGCCGCGATGCACGTGCTCGCCGCGCTCGCCGAGAGCGACCTGCCGCTGTCGAAGCTGGCGGCCGAGTACGAGCGCTACGCCTCCAGCGGGGAGGTCAACTCCACCGTGGACGACGCCGCGGCCGTCACCGAGCGGGTCCTGGCGGCGGAGCGCGAGCTGGCCGCCGCGCAGGGCCGTGAGCTGGAGGTGGACCGCCTGGACGGGCTGACCGTCTCCTCCCCGGGCACCGACGGGCAGCCGGTGTGGTGGTTCAACCTGCGCGCCTCGAACACCGAGCCGCTGCTGCGGCTGAACGCCGAGGGCGCCGACCCCGAGACGATGGCAGCCGTGCGCGACCGCGTGCTCGCCGTGGTGCGCGGCGGTGCCCGGTGAGCGCCGCGCCCGCCGGGCTCCGGCTGGAGCCGTGGGTGCTGGAGCTGCTGCGCTGCCCGCTGACCGGGCAACCGCTGACCCCGCTCGAGACGGACGGCGAGGTGTTCCTCGCCACCGCCGACGGCATCCGCTACCCGGTGAGCGACGGCGTGCCCGTGCTGCTGGCCGACGAGGCCCTGGACGTGCCCGAGCACGTGCGCGCCCGGTGGGAGGAGCAGCGGTGAACGCCCTGGACGAGACCCTGCTCGGCGACGGCGACGCCCTCACCGCCGCCGACCCCTCCGGCGTGCTGCGCTCCCTGGCCGGCGCCGGGGCGCAGGTGCGCGAGGCCGTCGAGCTGTCCGCGGGCGCCGGCACCGGCCGGCTCGCCGAGGACGGCCGCCCCCGTGCGGTCGTCGTCGCCGCCCTCGGCGGCGCCTCCGTCGTCGCCGACGTGCTGACCTCCCTGGCCGGGCGCAGCTGCCCCGTGCCGCTGGTGGCCCGCCGCGGCGGGCCGCTGCCCAGCTGGGTCGGCCCGCTGGACCTCGTGGTGGCGGTGTCCATGTCCGGGCGCGCCCCCGGGCCGCTGGCCCTGGCGACCGAGGCCGTGCGCCGGGGCGCGCGCGTGGTCGCGGTCGCCGCGGACGGCTCGCCCCTGGCGGCGCTCGGCGCCCGCCCGGGCAACGTCCACGTCCCCCCGGCGCGGGGCGTGCGCGCCGCGGAGGCCGGCACCCGCTCCTCGCGCGTGTCCCTGTGGTCGATGCTCACCCCGGTGCTGCTGGCCGCCCACGCGCTGGACCTCGTGCGCACCCCCGCACCGGTGCTGGCGGCGGTCGCCGACCGCCTCGACGCCGAGGCGGAGGCCTGCCGGCCGTGGTCGGAGCCCTTCGTCAACCCCGCCAAGGTCCTGGCGATGGAGCTGGCCGGTGCCGTGCCCGTCGTCCTGGCCGACGGCGACCTCACAGCCGCGGCGGCCCGGCGCACCGCCTCGGTGCTGGCGCGCACCGCGCGGGTCCCCGCCGTCGCCGGGGCGCTGCCCGACGACGCCAGCGAGGTCGTCGCCACCTTCGGCGGCCCCTTCGCCGCCCGGCCCGAGGACGTCTTCGCCGACCCGTTCCTGGACGGCCCGACCGGCCCGCGGCTGCAGCTGACCCTGCTGCGCGACGCCCCCGCCGCCGTGCCGGACGCCGAGCGGGTCGTCGCCGACGCGGTCGCCAGGACCGCCGAGGACGCCGGGGTCCGCGTCAGCGAGGTCGTCGCCGAGCCCGGCGAGCCGCTGGTGCGCCTGGCGCAGGTGATCGCCCGCACCGACTTCGCCGCCGCGTACCTCGCGCTCGCCAGCGGCACCGACCCCGCCGCGTCCCCGCAGGTGGCGGACCTGCGCCAGCGCCTGGGGTGAGCGACCCGCGGGGAGGGCGGCGGGCACCGGCGGCGGGGGCCGGCCCGCGCGCCACGGCGCACCGCGACCGGTGCCGTGCCGGCGCGTACCCTGGGAGGGCTCCGGCGTCCGGTGATGCCGAGTGGCTCAGAGGGGCCGCGCCGGGGGCCCACGCCACCGATCCCCCGGAGGGGTAGTTCCGCATGACGTTCGAGTTCGAGGTCCGCGACCTCTCCCTCGCCGAGGCCGGCCGCCACGAGCTGCGCCTGGCCGAGCACGAGATGCCCGGCCTGATGTCGCTGCGCGCCGAGTTCGCCGAGTCGCAGCCGCTGGCCGGCGCCCGCATCGCCGGCTCGCTGCACATGACCGTGCAGACCGCCGTGCTCATCGAGACCCTCGTGGCCCTGGGCGCGCAGGTCCGCTGGGCCAGCTGCAACATCTTCTCCACCCAGGACCAGGCCGCCGCCGCGATCGTCGTGGGCGACGGCACCCCCGAGGCGCCCGCCGGCTCGCCGGTGTTCGCGTGGAAGGGCGAGACCCTCGAGGAGTACTGGCGCCTGGCCGAGCGCATCTTCGACTGGGGCACCGACGCCGAGGGCCACCGCGTGGGCCCCAACATGATCCTCGACGACGGCGGCGACGCCACGATGCTCGTGCTCGAGGGCAAGCGCTTCGAGGCCGCCGGCGCCGTGCCCGAGCCGACCGAGGACGACTCCGAGGAGTACCGCGTCGTCCTGGAGCTGCTGCGCCGCTCCCTCGCCGAGGACCCGCAGCGCTGGACCCGCGTGGCCGAGGGCATCCAGGGCGTCAGCGAGGAGACGACCACCGGTGTGCACCGCCTGGCGGAGTACCACCGCGCCGGCGTGCTGCCGTTCCCGGCGATCAACGTCAACGACGCCGTGACGAAGTCGAAGTTCGACAACAAGTACGGCACCCGCCACTCCCTGATCGACGGCATCAACCGCGCCACCGACGTCCTCATCGGCGGCAAGGTCGCCGTCGTGTGCGGCTACGGCGACGTCGGCAAGGGGTGCGCGGAGTCGCTGCGCGGTCAGGGCGCCCGGGTGATCGTCACCGAGATCGACCCCATCAACGCGCTGCAGGCCGCGATGGACGGCTACCAGGTCGCCCGCCTGGACGACGTCGTCGAGACCGCGGACCTCGTCATCACCGCCACCGGCAACCGCGACGTCGTCATGGCCGGCGACATCGTCCGCATGAAGCACCAGGCGATCCTGGGCAACATCGGCCACTTCGACAACGAGATCGACATGGCCGGCCTGGCCCGCGTGCCCGGCGTGGAGAAGGTCGAGATCAAGCCGCAGGTGCACGAGTGGCGCATCCCCGCCGCCGACGGCCGAGGCGCGCACAGCGTCATCGTGCTCTCCGAGGGCCGGCTGCTGAACCTGGGCAACGCCACCGGCCACCCCAGCTTCGTGATGTCGAACTCCTTCACCAACCAGGTGCTCGCGCAGATCGAGCTGTTCGGCAGGCACGACGCCTACCCCGTGGGCGTGCACGTGCTGCCCAAGCTGCTCGACGAGAAGGTCGCCCGCCTGCACCTGGACGCCCTCGGCGTGCGGCTGACGGAGCTGACCAAGACGCAGGCCGACTACCTCGGCGTGGACGTCGCCGGTCCCTACAAGACCGACGAGTACCGCTACTGAGACCTGGCAGACTGCAGGTCCACGACCGCCCGGCACCCCACGGGGTGCCGGGCGGTCGGCGTCCACGCACCACCCGGCCGAGCACCACCCCGAAGGAGGAGTCCCGTGTCCGACCTGAGCGAGCTGCACGCGGCGCTCGCCGCCGTGCTGCTCACCGACCGCCCCCTCGACGACGTGCTCACCGAGGTCGTCGGCGTGGCCCGCAAGGCCCTGCCCGCCGCCGAGTCGGTCTCCACCACGCTGCTGCGCGGCGAGCGGGCCTTCACCGCCGCCCACGACGGGCAGATGGCCCTGGACGCCGACGAGATGCAGTACGAGCGCGGCTACGGCCCCTGCATGGACGCCGGCCGCGCGGGGCAGGTCTTCGTCATCGAGGACACGAGCACCGAGGAGCGCTGGCCGGACTACGCCCGCGCCGCCGCCGCGGCGGGCATCGGCAGCTCGCTGTCGCTGCCGCTGCCGGTGCAGGGCCGCAGCATCGGGGCGCTGAACTGCTACTCCTCGCGCCCCCGCGCCTTCGGCGAGGAGGACGTCGTGCTCGGGCAGGAGGTCGCCGCGTTCGTCGCGATCGCCGTCGCCAACGCCGACGCCCACGCCCGCTCCACCGAGGACGCCGAGAACATGCGCCGGGCCATGGCCTCGCGCGCCGTCATCGAGCAGGCCAAGGGCGTCCTGGTCGAGCGGCACCGCATCACGCCCGACCAGGCCTTCACCCTGCTCACGCACTCCTCCCAGCACACCAACGTCAAGCTGCGCGACGTCGCCGAGGAGCTGGTGACCACCGGCGTGCTGCGCGGCGCCACGGGCTGAACCCCGCCGGGCCGCGCGGGCTGCGGCCCGGCCGGTGCGGTGGTGTCCGGAACGTCCACGACGGCCCGCCCCGGCGGCTGCCACCGTGGCACCCGTGGACACCCGACCCGCTGACGCCCGCCCCGCTCCCCGCCTGGACCTGATCGGCCTCGTCGTCGCCGACGTGGCCGCCTCCCTCGCCTTCTACCGGCGACTCGGCCTGGACCTGCCGGCCGAGGCCGACGAGCTGCCCCACGTCGAGACGACCCTGCCGGGCGGGCTGCGCCTGGCCTGGGACCGCGAGGACGTCGTGCGCTCCTTCGACCCCGGCTGGACGCGGCCCACCGGCGGGCACCGCACCGCCCTCGCCTTCGACTGCGGCACGCCCGCCGGCGTCGACGAGGTGTTCGCGGACCTCGTCGCGGCGGGGGCCGGCGCGCACCTGCCGCCGTGGGACGCGGCCTGGGGGCAGCGCTACGCCGTCGTGCTGGACCCCGACGGCGGCGCGGTCGACCTCTTCGCCGCGCTCAGCCGCGCAGCCGGCTGAGCGTCGTGCCGGTCAGCGCCCGCACCTCCCGCGCCAGGTGCTGCTGATCGGCGTAACCGGCCCCGGCCGCCACGAGCGCCGCCGGCCGCCCCGCCCGCGCGGCGGCCAGCGCCCGCTGCAGGCGCAGCACGCGCGCGAGCGTCTTCGGCCCGTACCCGAAGGCCGCCAGGCTGGTGCGGTGCAGGCGGCGCTCGCCGATCCCGAGCTCGCCGGCGACCCGGGCGACGGGCAGGCCCCGCGCCAGCAGCCGGGCGGCGTGCCGCACCAGCGGTTCCGGGGGCGCTGCCCGGTGCACCAGGTGGGCGGTGAGCGCGTCGAGGGCCGCGGCCGGGTCGGTGGCGGCGCCGACGCGCTCGGTGAGCTCCCGCACCCGCGCGGCGCCCCACACGTCGGCCAGCGGCACCCGGCGGTCGCGCAGCTGCACCGCCGGCACCCCCAGCACGGCCGGTGCCAGGCCGGGGGGCAGCCGCACCCCGGCCCACGGCCCGCCGCCCGCCCCGGCGTGCGCACGGGTGTCCGGACCCGCCACGACCAGCTCGCGCCCGGACCACAGCAGGTCCACGCAGCCGTCGGGCAGGACCAGCCCGGGGGCCTCGCCGGGCACCGTCCGGTGCGTCCACCGCACCGCCCCGGGCACCGCCGACGCGCGCTCCTCGTGCACCCCGCCCAGTGTGCTGGACGAGCGCACCGGCCCGCCGCGGTGCAGCCTGGAGCCCCCTACCGAGGAGGACGCGCCGTGGGTCTCCTGGACCGGCTGCTGGGCCGCAGGCCGAAGCGCGAGCAGTGGGCGCCGGCACCACCCGCACCGCACCGCGCCCCGCATCCCGCGCACGGCGGGGCGGCGGGAGTCGCTGCCGGCACGGACGAGGCGGCGATCGCCCGCTACCGGTACATGCTGCGCACCGCGCCGCCGGACCAGGTCGAGCAGGCCCACGCCGAGGCCTTCGCGAAGCTGACGCCCGAGCAGCGCCGGCAGGTCCTGGAGCAGCTGTCCGCCGTGGTGCCCGCCTCGGAGCTGCGCGGTGACGACGCGACCTCGCTGGCCCGCACCGCCACCCGCGCTGAGGTGCGCCGCCCGGGCACCCTCGTGCAGGTCTTCAACAGCGGTCCCGGCTACGGCGGGGGCTACGGCGGCGGGTACGGGCGCGGGTTCGGCGGCGGTGGGTTCGGCGTCGGCATGGGCACGGGCCTGGGCGGCAGCCTGCTCGCCGGGGTCGCCGGCGCGTTCGTCGGCACCGCCATCGCCGACGCCCTCATCCCCGACGACTTCGGCAACGAGCACTTCGGCGACGACCAGGCCTACGAGGCGGGCGAGCAGGCCGGCTACGACGAGGGGTACGACGACGGCTCCGGCGCCGCCGACGGCGGGTACGACGAGGGCGCCGGTGGTGGCTACGGCGACGGCTACGGCGACGGCGGTGGGGACTTCGGCGGCGGGTTCGGCGACGGCGGTGACTTCGGCGGGGACTTCGGCGGTGACGTGGAGCTCTGACGCGCCCCGCCCGGTGCTCAGCGCCGCACGACCGAGCGCTCCAGCTCGGCGGTGCGCCGGGCCCTGCGCTGCAGGCGGGTCAGCTCGCGGTCGCGCCGCTCGACCAGGACCGCCGTGATGAACCGCTCCGGGTCGGCGCCCGCCGGGGGCGGCGGCGCGACGTGCGTCAGCAGCGCGCTCGCCAGCGACGTGCCCAGCGCGGTGCGCGAGGAGGGGTGCAGGGAGCCCGCCCGGGCCAGGAACTGCCGGGCGGCCAGCACGGTGCCGTCGGGCGGGCGGCCGATGTCCGCCGACCGCGCCCAGCCCGCCAGCTCCGGCGGCATCGGCGGCAGCGGCACGTGCCGCGCGGCGGTGCGCTCGCGCACCACGTAGGTGCCGGCCAGCAGGTCGCCCACGCGCTTGCCGCGCCTGGTCAGCAGCGCGCAGACGATCGCCGGGCTGCCGGCCAGCGCCCACAGCTCGAAGAACCCGGCCAGGGCCCGCACGACGGCGTGCCGGAAGCGCACCGGGCCGCCGTCGTCGCGCACCGCCCGCACTCCCGCCACCAGCTTGCCCAGCGACCGGCCGCGGGTGGCGGTCTCCACGGCCGTCGGGATGCCGATGAGGCACAGCACCGTCTCGGCGAGCACGACGGCCGCGGTCGCGGCCTCGTCGGTGCTGGAGAGCAGGGCCTGCGAGACGTACAGCAGCGCGCCGAGCACCAGCAGGTGCGCGACCGCGTCGATCGCCGCGGACAGCAGCCGGGACGCGAAGGACGCCGCCCGCAGCCCCAGCACCACCGCCTCGCCGGTGACGACGTCGCCGACGGGGTCCACCGGACGCGCACCGGTGGGCGGCACGGGCCCGGCGGGAGGCGCGGGAGCCGGGTGCGCGGCGGGCCGCGGGACGTCGGTCGGTGCCACCGGGGCACCGTACCCGCCGGCCGGGCGCCCCGGCCGGTCCCGCCGCGGTGCCCGCCGGCGGCGGTGGTGCTCACTACTGTGGCCGGGTGGACGTCGACGCCTTCCGGGCCGTGCACGAGCAGGAGTGGGCGCGGCTGCGCGAGCTGGTGCGCCGCCGCCACCTCACCGGCGAGGAGGCCGACGAGCTGGTGCGCCTGTACCAGCGCACGGCCACCCACCTGTCGGTGCTGCGCTCGGCGCAGTCCGAACCGGTGCTGCTGGACCAGCTGTCCACGCTGCTGGTGCGGGCGCGCTCGCGGCTGACCGGCTCGCGCTACACCTCCTGGCGCCAGCTGGGACACTTCGTCGGCCGAGGGCTGCCCGCGGCGCTGTGGCGGGTGCGGTGGTGGTCCACCGCCGCCGCCGCCTACACCGCGGTGCTCGCCGTGGCGGCGGGCGCGTGGATCGCGGGCGACCCCGCGGCCCAGGCCAGCCTGTTCGGCTCCCGCGAGGACATCCGCCGCCTCGTCGAGGAGGACTTCGCCGGCTACTACTCCGAGTACGCCAACGCCTCCTTCGCGGGGAGGGTGTGGACGAACAACGCGATGGTCGCCGCCACCTGCGTCGTGCTGGGCATCACGGGGGTGTTCGTGCTGGTGGCCCTGACGCAGAACGCCCTCAACGTCGGGCTGCAGGGCGGTCTGCTCGTCGACAACGGGCGCGGCGAGGTCTTCTTCGGCCTCATCGCCCCCCACGGCATCCTGGAGCTGACGGCCGTGTTCGTGGCCGCCGGCGCCGGGATGAAGCTGTTCTGGACGTGGGTGGCGCCCGGGCCGCGCAGCCGCGCGCAGGCCCTGGCCGTCGAGGGGCGCGCCATGGTCGGCCTGGCCCTGGGCCTGGTGGTGGTGCTGTTCGTCTCCGGCCTCATCGAGGGGTTCGTGACGCCCTCGCAACTGCCCACCGCGGCCCGGGTGGGCATCGGCGTGCTGGCCGAGGTCGCGTTCCTGCTGTACGTGCTCCTGCTGGGGCGGCCCGCGGCCGCCGCCGGCGAGACCGGTGACGTGGACGCCCGCTCCGCCGGCGACGCCGCGCCCGTCAGCGGCTGACCCCCCACCGGGCGGCCCGGGCGGCGTCGGGGCCGCTTCAGAGCCGCCCGGCCGCCTTCAGCGCCAGGTAGCGGTCGGCCAGCGCCGGGGCCAGCTCGTCGGGGGCGGCGTGCACCACCTCCACCCCCAGCCGGGCCAGCAGCGCCGCGGTGGCCTCCCGCTCGGCGGCCGCGGTCTCCGCGGCCGCCGCCGTGTACACCTGCTCGGCGTCGGCGCGCGCACGGGCCAGCCGCACCAGCGAGGGGTCGTCCACCGCCGCCAGCACCACCGTGTGCCGGGCGGCGAGCTGCTCCAGGGCGGTCACCAGCCCGGAGTCCAGCACCGAGGTGTCCAGGGCCGTCAGCAGCACCACCAGGGCGCGCTGGCGCGCCATCGAGCGCACCTGGGCGGTGACCGCGTCCCAGTCCGCCTCCACCAGCGACGGCTCCAGCCCCGCCAGCGCCTCCACCAGCTCCGGCAGCAGGCCCGTGCGCGAACCGCTGCGCACCCGTGCGCGCACCGCGCGGTCGTGCGCCACCAGGTCCACCCGGTCGCCGGCGCGCGCGGCCAGCGCCGCCGTCAGCAGCGCCGCCTCGATCGCGGCGTCCAGGCGCACCTCCACCCCGCCGGGACCGCCGCCGATGCGCGCGGCCGCGGTGCGCGAGGCGTCCACCACCAGCAGCACCCGCCGGTCGCGCTCGGGGCGCCAGGTGCGCACCACCACGGACTGCCGGCGCGCGGTGGCCCGCCAGTCGATGGAGCGCACGTCGTCGCCGTCGACGTAGTCGCGCAGCGAGTCGAACTCGGTGCCCTGCCCGCGGTGCTGCACGGCGCTGCGCCCGTCCAGCTCCCGCAGCCGGGCCAGCCGGGAGGGCAGGTGCCGGCGGGAGGTGAACGGCGGCAGCACCCGCAGCCGTCCCGGCAGCGGGCGCGAGCGCTGCCGGGACGCCAGGCCCAGCGGCCCCGTGCAGCGCACGGTGACGCGGTCGGCGAAGCGGTCCCCGCGGCGGGTCGGCACCAGCACCGTGCTCAGCCGGCGGCGCTCCCCGGGCGGCAGGTCCAGGGCGTGCCGCTCGCCGCGCGCGCCCGCCGAGGGCTGCCACGCGTCGCGCAGGACGCCCCGCGCGCGCCGCCGGCCGGTGTTGGCGACGAGCAGCTCGGCGGTGCACGGCTCGCCCAGGCGCACCGCCGGCAGCGGCGAACGCTGCACGGACACCGCCCGCGGGGAGGCGGCCAGCGCGACGTCCACCCCCACCAGCACCGCCGACAGGACCAGCCACGCCCAGAACGCGCCCCAGCCGGGTCGCAGCGCCAGCGCGGCCAGCCCCAGCAGCACCAGCAGCGGCGCCCGCCCCGTCAGCGCCACCGGGTGCTCCCCGCGGCGCTCACCGCGGCACGGGCACGGCGCCGAGCACCGAGTCCAGCACCGCGTCCACGCTGACGCCGTCCAGCTCGGCCTCCGGGCGCAGCTGCACCCGGTGCCGCAGCGTCGGCCGGGCCAGGTCCTTGACGTCGTCGGGGGAGACGTAGTCGCGGCCCGACAGCCACGCCCACGCCCGCGCCGTGGCCAGCAGGGCCGTCGCCCCGCGCGGGGAGGCGCCCAGCGCCAGCGAGGGGGAGGAGCGGGTGGCCCGGCACACGTCGACGACGTAGCCGAGCACCTCCCGGGAGACCTGCACCGCGCGCACCGCGCGGGTGGCCAGCTCCAGGTGCGCGGGGGTGGCCACGGCCCGCACCCCGGCGGCGGCCAGGTCGCGCGGGTCGAAGCCGGCGGCGTGCCGGGCCAGCACCTCCACCTCGTCCTCCCGGGCGGGCAGCGGCAGGGTCAGCTTCAGCAGGAACCGGTCCAGCTGCGCCTCGGGCAGCGGGTAGGTGCCCTCGTACTCCACGGGGTTCTGGGTGGCGGCCACGATGAACGGCGACGGCAGCGGGCGCGGCACCCCGTCGACGGACACCTGCCGCTCCTCCATGGCCTCCAGCAGCGAGGCCTGCGTCTTCGGCGGCGTGCGGTTGATCTCGTCCGCCAGCAGCAGGTTCGTGAACACCGGGCCCTCCCGGAAGCTGAACCGGGCGGTCTGCGCGTCGTAGACCAGCGAGCCGGTCACGTCGCCGGGCATGAGGTCGGGGGTGAACTGCACGCGCTTGGTGTCCAGCTCCAGCGCCGCGGCCAGCGTGCGCACCAGCAGCGTCTTGGCCACGCCCGGCACGCCCTCCAGGAGCACGTGCCCGCGGCACAGCAGCGCGATGACGAGGCCGGTGACGGCGGGTTCCTGGCCCACGACGGCCTTGGCGACCTCCTGGCGCACCGCTCGCAGCGCGTCGCGGGCCTCCTCCACGCCGGGGCCGTCGGCCGGTGCCGCGACCGCGGGGACGGCGGAGGCGGCGGTGGCCCCCGCCGCGCGGCCCACCGGGCCGGTCGTGCCGTTCGAGGGGGCCGTCGTGCCGTCCAGGGGGGTGCTGCCGGGCTGTCCTGCCGGGGTGTCGCTCACGTGCTGCCCTTCCGTGCGGGGGAGTCGGGGTGTCCGAGGGGGGAGCCGGTCAGGTGCTGCACGCGCGCACCCGCCGCTCCAGGTCGTCCAGGTCGGTGGCCAGCCGCACCAGCGCGGGGTCGTCGGCCGGTGCGGGCCCGTCCAGCAGGGCCAGGACCTGCTGCGCCGGGGTGCCCGTCAGCCGCGCCACCTGGTCGGCGACGTCGCCGGCGCCCGCGGCGGCGTCCAGCCGCACCACCAGCCGCAGGCGCCGCAGCGTCGCCGCGCGCAGCGCCCCGGCGGCCCGGTCGCCGGCCCGGGCGCCGGCGTACAGCCGCCCGTGCCCCTCGACGGTCTCCGCGGCGCGCACCACCACCGGCAGGGGCTCGCTCACCAGCCGGCCCAGGCGCCGGCCCCGCCACAGCGCGGTGGCCAGGCCGGCCACCAGCAGCAGCGCGCCGGCCGGCGCCACCCAGCCCGGCGCCAGGGACGTCAGCGGCACCACCGGGAACTCGGTGTCCAGCGGGTCCGGCAGGTACCAGACGACGGTCGGGGAGGCGCCCAGCGTGCGCAGCGACAGCGCCGCGTCGCCCTGCAGGGCGGCGTAGCGGTTGGTCAGGACGTCGCCCTGGCCGAGCACGACGAGCTCGGCGCGGCCGGTGGCCGGGTCGGCGGGCAGCCGCACGTAGGAGCCGCCGTAGCAGGTGGTGCCGTCGGTGCCCGTGCGCAGCGCGTACGTGCGGCCCCCGGCCCGCGCGGCGCCGGCCGCCGCCGGGGCGGGGGCGTCGCAGCCCGGTCCCAGCACGCGCGCGTCCCGGGTGCCGGTCGCGCGCACCCCCTCGGCCACGTCGCCCAGGGCGTCCAGGGCGGTGTCCGTGGGCTCGACGAGCACCAGCCGGGCACCCGCGGCGGCCAGCGCCTCCCAGCGCTCCCGCGCCAGCAGCTCGGGGTCGGTGACGAGCACGGTGGTGCCCGGGCCGCCCTCGCGCACCGCGGTCAGGGCGGTGTCGAAGGTGCGTTCCTGGCGCACCCGCACCCCCTGCTGCTGCAGGACCTGCGCGACGGCCCGGGCGCCCTGCGGGGCGGTGGAGTCCGCCGCCAGGGCCTCGCGCGAGGTGCGCGGGGTCAGCAGGGTCAGCAGCAGCACCAGGGCCACCACGAGCGCGGCGACCAGCAGCGGCCCGCGCCACGCCCGGCGGGGACCGCCCGCGCCGGCGGGACCGTCCAGGGGGCCCGCCGCGCCGGTCGCGGGAGCGGAGAGCGCGCTCACCGCCCGGCCCCGGCCCCGGTCCCGGCACCGGGCGCCACCGGGTCGAGGGGCCGCGCGGCGGCCACCTCCTCGAGCACCCGGCGCAGGTCGGCGTCGGTGGCGGCCGAGGCCGGCCGCCCGCCGTAGCGCACGTCGTCGAAGGCCCGCGCCGCGCGGGTCAGGCCGGCCGCGCACCCGGGCAGGGCCGCGGCGGCCTCCACGGCGACCTCGTGCGCGGTGCGCCCGGGGCGCCTGTCCAGCAGGGCCCGTTCCTCCAGGGAGCGCACCAGCGCCCGGAACCGCTCGGCCACCGCCACGTCCCAGCGGCCCGCCGCAGCGGCCTCGTCCGCGCGCTGCACGTGCGCCGACGCGGGCTCCGGCCCGGCCTCGAAGACCTCCTCGGCCCGTTGCGCGCCGCCGCTGCGGCGCAGCGGCCCCGCCACCAGCAGCACCACCACGACGACGGCGACCAGCAGCACCACCACGACGAGCACCGCGGTCAGGCCGGTGCCCACACCCGGCACCTGCACCTCGCTGAGCCGCTGCACCAGCCAGTCCCAGGCCCGCACCAGCCACGAACCGGACTCCTCGCGGTACTCGCGCCCGGCCAGCTCCTCGGCGAGCAGGCGGCGGGCCTCCTCGCGCCCGGGCAGCACCGGCGCGCCCGCGGCGGGCAGCGCGCTCACCCGCCCGAGGCGGCGCGGTGCAGCTCCACGTCCAGGCCCTCGCGCCGCACCCGCAGGTCCACGTACACCAGCGCGGTCACCGACGCCAGGAAGGGGTACCCGACGACCGAGCCGACGATCGAGCCCAGCGTGCCGACGCCCTGGGAGAGGACCAGGCCGGTCCACTCGGCGGTGGTCGTGCTCAGCGCGGCCGCCAGGAAGGTGCCCACCAGCGTGAACGGCGTGGCGACCGCCGTCACCAGCACGCCCACCACCACCGCCGTCAGCAGCAGGATCCCCAGGGTGCGCCAGAACGAGCCGCGGGTCAGGCGCCACGAGCGGCCCAGGGACCGGCGCACGGACAGCCCCTCCAGCAGCAGCACCGGCGTGGCCATGGACCACTTCACCCACAGCCACAGGGCGATCGCCACCCAGCCCAGCAGCCCCACCAGCAGCAGCACGGCGCCGGTGGCGGTGGCCGCCGCGCCGTCGGCCAGCGCCAGCACGCCCACGCCGGGCAGCACCGCCACGACCCCGGCGGCGCTGGCGAGGGTGACGAGCACGGCCAGCAGCAGCAGACCGCCCAGCCGGCGCCGGCTCGCCCGCCACAGCTCGCCCAGGGAGATGGTGCGCCCCAGCACGGCACGGCTGACGCTGAGGATGAGCATGCCGTTGAGCACCTGCACGGCCACCACCTGCAGCAGGCTGCTCACCACGACCAGCGGCACGGACGTCTGCAGGGCGTCGAGCACCTGCGCAGCGTCCCCGGTGCCCGTCTCCAGGCCGGTGGTGGCGCGCACCAGGTCCTGCGTGGCCACGACGGAGGCCACGAGCGTGACGACCGAGGTGACGACGACCACGAGCGCGGACAGGCCCACCATCACGCGCGGGTTCTGCCGGAAGGCGCGGAACGCGCCGTCCCAGATCTCGCCGAGGCCCAGGGGGCGCAGCGGGACGATGCCCGGCTGCGCGGCGGGGGCGCCCGGCCCGCCGGGCGCGTCGCGCCAGCCGGCACCCGCCCAGCCGTCGCCGGCGGGCGCCCCGGGGCCCGGGGCGCCGGGGGCCTGCGGTGCGGCGCCGCCCGGGGTGCCGTCCGGCCCCTCGCCCCACCCGGGGGAGGCCCACCCGCTGCCCGGCTCGTCCGGGCCCTGCCACTGGCTCATCGACCCTGCCCTCGATCGTCCTGGGCCCATCGTGCCAGAGGCCCTGCGGCGCGTCGGCGGACCGCTGCGGGGCCCTGCCGGGCGTGGCCACGCCCCCGACCGGCGCCGCGGCGGGCAGGATGGCCCCATGAGGGGACGCGTGCTGGTGGTCGACGACGACACCGCCCTCGCCGAGATGCTGGGGATCGTGCTCCGGGGCGAGGGCCTGGAGACGCGGTTCTGCGCCGACGGCGACGCGGCGGTGGAGGCGTTCCGGGCCACCCGCCCGGACCTGGTGCTGCTGGACCTGATGCTGCCGGGCACCGACGGCATGGAGGTGTGCCGCCGCATCCGGGCCGAGTCCGGGGTGCCGATCGTCATGCTGACGGCCAAGGGCGACACGGTCGACGTGGTGCTGGGCCTGGAGGCGGGGGCCGACGACTACGTCGTCAAGCCGTTCAAGCCGAAGGAGCTGGTGGCGCGGGTGCGGGCCCGGTTGCGCTCGGCGGGCGAGCGCCCGCCGGAGACCCTGCGCATCGCGGACCTGACCATCGACGTGGCCGGGCACTCGGTGCGCCGCGAGGGGCGCCCGCTGCCGCTGACGCCGCTGGAGTTCGAGCTGCTGGTGACGCTGGCGCGCAAGCCGTGGCAGGCGTTCACCCGCGAGGTGCTGCTGGAGCAGGTGTGGGGGTACCGGCACGCCGCCGACACCCGGCTGGTCAACGTCCACGTCCAGCGGTTGCGCTCGAAGATCGAGCGCGACCCGGAGCACCCCGAGATCGTCGTGACGGTCCGCGGAGTGGGGTACCGCGCGGGACCGCTGTGAGGGCGCCCGGCGCGCTCGGCCGGCCGCGCGGCGCACGGGCGCTGCGGGTGCGCGCGCTGCGGCGCGGGGCGCTGCGGGGCGTGCTGCGCCGGTGGCGCGGTTCGCTGCAGCTGCGCGTGGTGGCCACCACGACCGCGCTGGGCCTGCTGGTCGCCGTCGCCGTCGGCACGTACCTGCTGGACGCCGTCGCCGACGGGCTCGTGGAAGAGCGCCGGCGGGTGGCCCTGGCCGACGCTGCGCGCGCCGCGGCGACGGCCCAGGCGCAGTTCGACGCCTCCACGCCGCGCACCGCCGCCGACGTCGAGCAGCTCGCCGGCGACGTCGTCTCGGCGCTGGAGGGCCCCGGGCCGGACCGGCTGCGCGGCGTCCTGCTGCTGGGCGCGGGCGGGAGCGCCGAGGGGGCCGCCCCGGTGCGCGACCTCGCCTCGGAGGGGCTGTCCCCGGCCGGCGTGCCGGCCGGGCTGCGCCGGGCCGTGACCTCCACCGACGTGCAGCAGGTGCAGCTGGTGGACCTGTCCGGCGGCACCGGCGCGCCCAGCCTGGTGGTCGGCTCCACCGTGACGCTGCCGCGCGCGGGGGAGCGCGAGCTGTACTTCGTGTACCCGCTGACCAGCGAGCAGCGCACCACCGCCCTGGTGCGCAGGACGTTCGCCGGCGGCGGCCTGGCCCTGGTGGTGCTGGTGGGCACGGTGGCGTGGGTGGTGACCCGCCTGGTCGTGCAGCCGGTGCGCGAGGCCGCCGGCACCGCCGAGCGCCTCGCCGGCGGCCGCCTGGACGAGCGGATGCGGGTGCGCGGCAGCGACGACTTCGCCCGTCTGGCCGGCGCCTTCAACGAGATGGCCGCGGGCATGCAGCAGCACATCGGCCGGCTGGAGGAGCTCTCGCGCCTGCAGCAGCGGTTCGTCTCGGACGTCAGCCACGAGCTGCGCACCCCGCTGACCACGATCCGCATGGCCGGGGAGGTCCTGCACGACGCGCGCGCGGGCTTCGAGCCGGTCGCGGCGCGCTCGGCGGAGCTGCTGATGACGCAGCTGGAGCGCTTCGACACCCTGCTGGCGGACCTGCTGGAGATCAGCCGCTTCGACGCGGGGGCCGCCGCCCTGGAGCCGGACCCGCAGGACGTGCGCACCCTCGTGCACCGCGTGGTGGACTTCACCGCGGCCCTCGCCGAGCGGCGCGGCAGCGCCGTCCTGGTCTCCGAGCCGGCCTCGCCGTGCACCGCGGAGGTGGACGCCCGGCGCATCGAGCGGGTGCTGCGCAACCTGCTCGGCAACGCCGTGGAGCACGGCGAGTCCCGCCCCATCGAGGTGACCGTGGTGTGCGACGAGCGGACGGTGGCGGTGGGCGTCCGCGACCACGGCGTCGGGCTGGCCCCGGCGCAGCTGCCGCGCGTCTTCGACCGCTTCTGGCGGGCGGACCCGGCGCGGGCGCGCACGACCGGTGGCAGCGGGCTGGGCCTGGCCATCGCGCTGGAGGACACCCGGCTGCACGGCGGCCGGCTGGACGTGTGGGGCAGCCCCGGGCACGGCTGCCACTTCGTGCTCACGGTGCCGCGGGCGGCGGGGCGGCCGCTGCGCTCGATGCCGCTGCCGGTGGTGCCGGTGGGCTGGCGCGAGCCCGTCGCGGCGCTGCCCGCCGGCCGTGCCGTCGTGCCGGGGGGCGCGCCGTGAGCGGGACCGGTGCGCGCGGCGCCCGCCCGCCGCGGCGCGCGGTGGTGGTGCTGGCGCTGGCGGCGGCGACCGGGTGCGCGGGGCTGCCCCGCTCCGGCCCGGTGGTGGCCGGGTCCCGGGTGCAGGCCGACCCCCGCCTGGGCCTGCTGCAGGTGGTGCCGAAGGGGCCGGTGGACGGCGCCGGGCCGGTGGAGGTGGTGCGGGGCTTCCTGCTGGCGGCGGCGGCCGGTGCGGCGGAGAAGGCCGTCGCCCGCGAGTTCCTGTCCGTCCCCGCGCGCCGCACCTGGCGCCCCGACGTGTCCACGACCGTGCTGGGCGAGGACCCCGCCGTGGAGCTCACCGACGGCCCCCACCCCGACGGCACCGCCTCGGTGCGGGTCTCGGCGCCCGCGCTGGCGGACGTCGACGCCGGGGGCCGCTACGCGCAGCGGCCCCCGGGGGCCCGGCTGGAGCGCACGCTGCACCTGGTGCGCGAGGACGGGTGCTGGCGCGTGGACGTGCCGGGCGACGGGCTCCTGCTGACGCAGCTGGACGCCGCGCGGTCGCTGCGCCCGTTCCCGGTGCACTTCGCCACCACCGCCGGCGCCGCGCAGCTCGTGGGGGACGTGCGCTGGTTCGCCTACGACTCCTCCACGGCCACCCGGGTGGTCACCGAGCTGCTCGCGGGACCCTCGGCCTGGCTGGCGCCGGCCGTGCGCAGCGGCGCCCCGGCGGGAACCGGGCTGCGCACCGGCACGGTGCCCCTCTCCGGTGCCGTGGCGGTGGTGGACCTGACCGCCCCGGCGCTGCGCACCACGCCCGAGCAGCGCGCGCTGCTGCTGGCCCAGCTGCGCGCCGGCCTGACCCGGCTGCCGGGCGTGGAGGAGGTCGCGGTGCGCGTGGAGGGGGCTGAGCTGACGCGCGAAGCGGGGCCCTCGCCCCTCGGGGACCCGCCGGGAGCGCCGCCGGTGCCCGACCCCCGGCTGGTGCTGGCCGGCCCGGCGGGGCCCTCGCGCTGGGCCGCCGGCGCCGTGCGTCCGGTGCAGGGCCTGAGCGCGCCGGGCGCGGCCGCCGGCGTCGAGCACCCCGCGGCCGCCGGGGACGGTTCCTGCTGGGCCTGGCTGGTGCGCGGTGGTGCCACCCTGGTGGTCCAGCGGTCCGCGGCGGGCGGGGCGGGCCCCGCGGTGTCCCTGGGGGCCGGCTCGGTGGCCGGTGCCGCGCAGGGGTTCGCACCGCCCTCGATCGACCGGCACGGCTGGGTGTGGGCGGTGCCGTCCGCGCCGGGTGCCGCGCCCGCGGTGCTGCCCTCCGCGGACCCGCGCACCGCCCCGTCCGCGGTGGAGCCGCCGGCCGGCGGCCTGGGCGGGCGCGTCGTGCGGGCCCGCGCCTCGCGCGAGGGGGCCCGGCTGCTGGTCCTCGCCGAGGACGGCGAGGGGGTGGTGCGGGTGCGGGTGCACGCCGTGGTGCGCGGTGCGGACGGGCGCCCCGCACGGCTGGGGGCCCCCTCGCCGGAGCTGGTGCCCGGTGCGGGCCGCGTGCTGGACGCCTCCTGGCTGGGCCAGGACCGGGTCGCCGTGCTGGTGCGGCCCGCCGGCGAGGACCCGGTGGTGCTGCTCGTGCAGGTGCTCGGCCCCTCCCGGCGGCTGGCGCCGGTGCCGGGCGCGGAGTCGGTCGCGGCCGGCGCGAGCGAGCACGACCTCGTGGTCGGCACGGCCGACGGCAGGCTGCTGGTGCGCAGCGGAGCGGGCTGGTCGCCCCTCGCCCCGGGACGGCACCCCTCCTACCCGGGGTGAGACCGGCCGGCCGGGGTGGGACGCACGACCGTGCCCGCCGCCGCGCGGCGCGCCGCGGGATCCACCGGCCGCCGCAGCGCCCGGCGCGGGCGCCGGCCCGTGGACGGCGGGCCGCCCGGGCGGGCGAGGGGGCAGCCTGCCGAGGTGCCCCCCGACGCGCTCGACGCCCCCACCGGTCCCGGGCCGCTGCTGCGGGCCGCCGCCGACCTGCTGTGGCAGGCCGCGTGCGGCGGGTGCGGCGGGCCGGGCACGGCCTGGTGCCCCGCCTGCGCTCGCACCCTCGCCGCCGGGCCGGTGGTGCTGGAGCTGGCCGACGGGACCCCGCTGCGCGCGGCGGCACCGCACGCCGGTCCCGCCCGCGAGCTGCTGCTGGGGGTCAAGGAGCGCCACCGCGCCGAGCTGCGCCCGGTCGCCGCCGCCGCGATCGCCGCCGCCGTGCGGGCGCTGCCTGCGCCGGGTGCCCCCGTGAGCCTGGTGCCGGTGCCCTCCCGCCGGGCCAGCCGCCGCGCCCGCGGCGGCGACCTCGTCGCCGACCTCGCCGCCCGCGCCGCCGCCCGCGAGCGCGCCGCGGGCCGTCCCACGGCCGTGGCGCGGGTCCTGCGGGTGCGCCGCGGGGTGGCCGACCAGACCCTGCTGCGCGCCCGCGAGCGCCGGGTGAACCTCGCCGGCGCCTTCGGCGTGCGCGGCCCCGTGCCGGCCGGCCCGTGCGTGGTCGTGGACGACGTGGCGACCACGACGGCCACCGCCACCGAGGCGGTGCGGGCGCTGCGCGCGGCCGGCGCGGCCGTCGTCGGGGTGGCCTGCCTGACCGCCGCCGCCTCGCCCGTCCTCGCCCCGACCGCCCCCGCCGGCGGGGGCGCGGCGCGGTAGACGTGGGCATCGAGGGGGTGGGGGGTCTAGCGTTGGTGCATGGCAGCCGGATCCGGCGTCAGGCCGGTCTCGCCCCCGGCGGTGCCCGACGGTGCGCGCGCTCCGCGCGGCGCTCCCGGCGGGCCCTACCGGCTGCCTGTGCTGAGCACGCTCCCCGGGGAGCCGCTGCACGGCACGAGGTGACGGTCCGAGGCGGGCCGGCCCCTCGGCCGGCGCCGCCCAGCGAGCGAGGGAGGCATCCCGTGGAAGTTGTGGTCACCGGACGGCACACCGAGGTCAAGGAGAGGTTCCGCCACCACGCCGAGGCGAAGCTGGAGAAGGTCACGCAGCTCGCCCCGCGCGCCCAGCGCGTCGACGTGGAGCTCTCGCACGAGAACAACCGCCGCCAGCTGGCCAGCTGCGAACGGGTGGAGATCACCGTGCGGGACAAGGGCCCCGTCGTGCGCGCCGAGGCGTGCGCGGACGACCCGTACGCCGCGCTCGACCTGGCCACCACCAAGCTCATGGAGCGGTTGCGGCGCTCCCGCGACAAGCGGAAGGTCCACCACGGCCGGCGCCGGCCCGAGAGCGTCCGCCAGCCGGCGGCGCCGGGTCTGAGCGACGAGGCGCTGGCCGGGGCCGCCGCCGTCCCGGCGGACCACACGCCGGCCGACCTCGACGTCCCGACCCCCGTGGCCCTGGCCGGATCGCGACCGCCCGGGGAGGACGTCGACCCGGTCGACGACGCCGCCGACGCCTCGCCGGTCGTCATCCGGGAGAAGACGCACGAGGCCAGGCCCATGACCCTGGACCAGGCCCTGTACGAGATGGAGCTCGTCGGCCACGACTTCTACCTCTTCGTCGACGCCGCCACGGGCCGCCCCAGCGTGGTGTACCGCCGGCGCGGCTGGGACTACGGCGTCATCCACCTCGACGTGCACGAGGACGCCGCGGGAGCGGCGGGCTCGGACGGCGCGGCCCGCGCCGGTTCCGACGCCGCGCTGGCCGCCGTGGCCGCGGGACTGCGCTGAGCCGGTCCGGCCGGGCCTGAGCCGACCCGGCCCGGTCCGGCAGCGGGCGGGCCGGCGGGGTGCCACCCCGCCGGCCCGTCGTGCGGCACGGGCGGTGCGCGTCGCGGACGGTGCGCGCGGCGCGGGCGTGCCAGGATCCCCGGACGGCGGTCCACCCGCCGTCGTCACGAGGAGGAACGGTGCCCAGCAGCAGCCCGCAGGCGGGGACCGACGCGATCCGCGTCGTCGTCGTCGACGACCACTCCCTGTTCCGCCGCGGCCTGCAGATGGTCCTGTCCACCGAGGACGACATCGACGTCGTCGGCGAGGCGTCCGACGGCGCCGAGGCGGTCGGGCGCGTGGAGGAGCTCCTGCCCGACGTCGTCCTGATGGACGTGTGGATGCCGCGCCGCTCCGGCATCGACGCCTGCGCCGAGATCAAGGCGGTGGCCCCCTCCACCCGCATCCTCATGCTCACCTCCTCCGAGGAGGAGGACGACCTGTTCGCCGCCGTCCGCGCCGGCGCCAACGGCTACCTGCTCAAGGACGTGCCCGCCGAGGAGGTCGCCGACGCCATCCGCGCCGTCGTGACCGGCCAGTCGCTGATCACCCCGAGGATGGCCGACCTGCTGCTGGGGGAGTTCGCGGCGATGCGCCGGCGCGACGAGGAGCGCAGCCTGGGCGTGGTGGGCACGCCGCGCCTGAGCCCGCGCGAGCTGGACGTGCTGCGCCTGCTGGCCCGGGGGATGGCCAACCGGGAGATCGCCGGCCACCTGGGCATCAGCGAGAACACCGTCAAGAACCACGTGCGCAACCTCCTGGAGAAGCTGCAGCTGCACTCGCGCATGGAGGCGGTCGTCTACGCGGTGCGGGAGAAGATCGTGGAGCTGTCCTGAGCGCGCCGGCCGGCCCGGCCGCCGTGGAGGAGATCGGCGCGGCCGAGGCGCGCCGGGCGGCGCTCGCGGCTCAGGGCTTCGCCGCCCGCCGCCCGGCGGCTCCCGGCGCCGCGCACGTGGCCCGCGTGGTCGAGCGCCTGGGCGTGGTGCAGATCGACTCGGTGAACGTGCTGTGCCGCAGCCACTACCTGCCCTTCTTCAGCCGACTGGGCCCCTACCCGGCGCAGCTGCTCGACCGCGCGGCGCAGCGCCCGCCGCGGCGGCTGGTGGAGTACTGGGCGCACGAGGCGTCGTTCGTGGCGCCCGCCACGCACCGCCTGCTGCGCTGGCGGATGGCGCGCGCCGCGCAGGACGCGTGGGGCAGCGTGCGCAGCGTCGCCGTGGAGCAGCCGGAGCTGCTGGACGCGGTGCTCGAGCACGTCGCCGCGCACGGCCCGGCCACGGCCCGGCAGGTGGAGGCGGCGCTCGCGCCGGGCGGCACGCGCCCGGGCGAGCACTGGGGCTGGAACTGGTCGGCGGTGAAGCGGGCCTGCGAGCACCTCTTCTTCGCCGGCCTGCTGTCCGCGTCCGGGCGCACGCCGCAGTTCGAGCGCCGCTACGACCTGACCGGCAGGGTGCTGCCGCCGGGGGTCGCCGCGGCGCCGGACCCCGACCCGCAGGAGGCGGTGCGCGCCCTGGTCGCGACCGCCGCGCGGGCCCTGGGCGTGGCCTCGGAGCCGAGCCTGCGCGACTACTTCCGCTTGCGCCCGGAGCAGTCGCGCCCGGCCGTGCAGCAGCTGGTCGAGGCCGGTGAGCTGGTGCCGGTGCGGGTGCGCGGGTGGGCCTCCTCGCAGCGCCGGCCGGTCTACCGGCACGTGGACGCGCGGGCGCCGCGGGTGCGCGCCCGCGCGCTGCTGACCCCGTTCGACCCGCTGGTGTGGCACCGCCCGCGCACCGAGGAGCTGTTCGGGGTGGCGCTGCGGCTGGAGTTCTACGTGCCGCGCGAGCGGCGCGTGCACGGCTACAACGTCCTGCCGTTCCTGCTGGGGGAGCGGATCGCGGCGCGCGTGGACCTCAAGGCGGACCGCGCCGCCCCCGGTGGGGTGCTGCGCGTCCCGGCGGCGTGGGGCGAGCCGGGGGCCCCGCCGGGCACGGCGCAGGAGCTGGCCGCCGAGCTGGGGGACCTGGCGCGCTGGCTGGGGCTGAGCTCGGTGGCCGTCGCCGGGCGCGGGGACCTGGCGGAGGCGTTGTCAAGGGCCGTGGGGCGTTCGGGTCACGTGGAGGCGTTCGGCTCAACGTGAGCCGCGCGGCGTCCGACACACCTGCCGTGGACGTCTCCGAGGTGACCCCCGGCCGCCTCGGCGAGGCCGGCGACCTGCTCGAGCGCGTGCTGGCGGAGCTGTCCGGCACCGACGGCGAGCAGGACGTGCTGGTGCGCGCGGCCTCGGTCGTCGCCGACCTCGTCGACGCCGACGTGGTCGCGGTGTGCGAGGGCGGTCACGTCCGCGGCGGCGTGGGGCTGGGCCGGCGGTTCCTGCCGGAGCGCGGCCTGGCGCGCGTGGTGCGCGACGGCGGCGGCACCTTCGCCGTGCCGGGGCTGGGGCGGGTGCGCGCGGTGGTCGTGGAGGTGCCGGACCTGGTCGACGTGCGCATCGTGGTCGGGCGCGTGCACGACGGGCTCGTGGACCCCTCCCACCTGCGCGGGGTGGAACTGGTGGCCCGGTTGCTGGGGCTGGTGGTGCTGGCCGGGCACGGGCGCGCGCGCGAGCGGTCGCAGCGCCGCCAGGACGCCCTCGGCGCCGCCGAGCGCACCCGGCTGCAGCGGGCGCTGGCCCAGCGCGAGCAGGTGCTCACCACGTCGGTGCGCTTCCAGCGCGCCGTCGCCGGCCGCCGGCCCCTGCCGGAGCTGCTGCTGCAGATCGCCGCGAGCTCCTCGCAGCTGCTGGACTCCCGGGCGGTGTCCCTGGTGCTGGCCGACCCCCGCTCGCAGATGCGCCTGCGCGTGGTCGCGGCCGTGGGCGACCCGGCGATCGCGCCGGAGCGGGCGCTGGCGGCGGCCGCGGGGGTGGAGGGCTTCGGCGTGGTGGTGGGCGGCGCGGGCCCGGCGGCCGCGTCGGTGCACATCAACGGACGGGGCGTGGGAGCCCTGGTGGTGGAGACGGGGGCCGAGCCGCTGGACGCGGTGGGCGCCACGGTCCTGCGCGCGTTCGCCGAGCACGCCAGCACCGCGCTGAGCCACGCCGACACGGTGCGCGTGGTCGAGGCGGCATCGACGGACTCCCTGACGAACCTGCCCAACCGCGCGACGCTGCTGCGCCACCTCGAGGTCGCGCTGCGCGCCTCGGCCGGCGACGGGCTGGGGGCGGCCGTCCTGTTCATCGACCTGGACGGCTTCAAGGCGATCAACGACTCGCTGGGGCACGCCGCGGGCGACGAGGTCCTGGGCCGGGTGGCGCGGCGGTTGCGCCGCTGCCTGCGCGGTGACGACTTCGCCGCCCGGCTGGGCGGCGACGAGTTCGCCGTGGTCGTGCGCAGCCACGAGCCGGAGCGCGCCGCGCAGCGGCTGGCGGAGCGGGTCTGCGCGGAGCTGACCGCACCGGTGGAGGTGCACGGCCGGTCGGTGCGGGTGGGGGCGAGCATCGGCCTGGCGGTCGCCGCGGAGGGCGTCGGGGCGGGTGAGCTGCTGCGCCGCGCGGACAGCGCCATGTACCGCGCCAAGGCCCAGGGGCGCTCCCCGGCCGGTGCCGGGGACCCCTCGCAGGGCACGGTGGTGGTCTTCGCGCCGGACGTGCACGACGCGGACGTCCTGCGGCGCCAGCTGGAGTCGGACCTGCAGCGGGCGGTCGACGAGGAGGAGTTCGAGCTGGTGTACCAGCCGCTGGTGCGGCTGTCCGACGGCGCGGTGGTGGGCCTGGAGGCCCTGCTGCGCTGGCGGCACCGCACCCGCGGGGTCCTGGAGCCGGGCGCCTTCCTGGCGGGCGCGGAGCGCTCGCCGGCGGTGGACGCGCTGTGGCGCTGGGTGCTGCGCGCGGCCTGCGAGCAGGCCGTGCGGTGGCGTCGCCAGTCCCCCGACCTGTCGCTGACGGTGAACCTCTCGTCGCAGCACGCGCTGTCGCGCTCGGGGCCGCAGGACGTCCTGCGCGCGCTGACGGAGACGGGCCTGGAGCCCGGCGCCCTGGTGCTGGACGTGCCGGCGCAGGTGCTGTCGGCGGACCCGGACGTGCTCGCGGCCCGGCTGGCGCAGCTGCGCGCCACGGGTGCGCGGATCGTGCTGGACGACTTCGCCGTCGCCGACCACGTGCCGGCGGGGACCGCGGGGTCCTCGCTGGCCGCGCTGCGCTGGCTGCCGGTCGACGGGCTGAAGCTGGACCGCTCGCTGGTCGCGGAGCTGGACGGCGACCAGGCTCCGGCGGCGGTGGCCGCGGTGCGCACCCTGTGCGAGCTGGGCGCCGCCCTCGACCTGGGCGTCGTGGCGGAGGGCGTGGAGAGCACCGGGCAGGTGCGCGCGCTGCAGGAGGCCGGGTGCGTGGTGGCCCAGGGGCTGCTGCTGGGGGGGCCGCGCCCGGCGGGGGAGGTGCCCGCCGCGCTGCGCGAGGGCGCGGCGGGCTCGGTGCCGGTGCCGGTGCAGGTGGTGCCCCCGCGGGACGTGCGACGTCTGCTGGGGCGCTCGGGGTGACCCGGGGTCGAGCGCACGGTGAGCGCTGTGCGACGCAGCGCCACCGGATCGGTCCGTCCGTGCGCTCCGCGGTGGCCCGCCGTCGCTAGACTGCTCCCGTGCCAGCCATCGTCGAGAAGGTCCTCCGCGCCGGCGAGGGCCGCGTCGTCAAGCGTCTGCACCGCATCGCGGGGCAGGTCAACGCGCTCGAGGACGACTTCACCGCCATGTCCGACGCCGAGCTGCGCGGGGAGACCGACCGCTTCAAGGAGCGCCTGGCCGGCGGGGCGACCCTCGACGAGCTGCTGCCGGAGGCGTTCGCGGTGGTGCGCGAGGCCGCCCGCCGCACGCTGGGCCAGCGCCACTTCGACGTGCAGCTCATGGGTGGCGCCGCCCTGCACCAGGGCAACATCGCCGAGATGCGCACCGGCGAGGGCAAGACCCTCGTGGCGACGCTGCCCGCCTACCTCAACGCCCTCACCGGCGAGGGCGTGCACGTCATCACGGTCAACGACTTCCTCGCCGAGTACCAGAGCGAGCTCATGGGGCGCGTCTACCGCTTCCTGGGGATGACCAGCTCCTGCATCCTCTCGCGCATGCGCCCGGAGGAGCGCCGGGCCGCCTACGCCGCCGACATCACCTACGGCACGAACAACGAGTTCGGCTTCGACTACCTGCGCGACAACATGGCCTGGAACAGCTCCGAGATGGTGCAGCGCGGGCACCACTTCGCCATCGTCGACGAGGTCGACTCCATCCTCATCGACGAGGCGCGCACCCCGCTGATCATCTCGGGCCCGGCCGACCAGCCGACGAAGTGGTACAGCGAGTTCGCCAAGATCGTCCGCCAGCTGAAGATCGAGGTCGACTACGAGGTCGACGAGAAGAAGCGCACGATCGGCATCCTCGAGTCCGGCATCGAGAAGGTCGAGGACCTGCTCGGCATCGACAACCTCTACGAGAGCGTCAACACCCCCCTCATCGGCTACCTCAACAACGCCGTGAAGGCCAAGGAGCTCTTCAAGCGCGACAAGGACTACGTCGTCTCGCCCAAGGGCGAGGTCCTCATCGTCGACGAGCACACCGGCCGCATCCTGGCCGGGCGCCGGTACAACGAGGGCATGCACCAGGCCATCGAGGCCAAGGAGGGCGTGCCCATCCAGAACGAGAACCAGACGCTGGCCACGATCACCCTGCAGAACTTCTTCCGCATGTACGAGAAGCTCTCCGGGATGACCGGCACCGCGATGACCGAGGCCGCCGAGTTCCAGCAGATCTACAAGCTGGGCGTGGTGTCGATCCCCACGAACCGGCCGGCGATCCGCGTGGACCAGCCGGACCTGGTCTACAAGAACGAGAAGGCCAAGTTCGCCGCGGTCGTGGAGGACATCGCCGAGCACCACGCCACGGGCCAGCCCGTCCTGGTCGGCACGACCAGCGTGGAGAAGAGCGAGTACCTCTCCTCCCAGCTGAGCGAGGCGGGCGTCCAGCACACCGTCCTGAACGCCAAGCAGCACGACCGCGAGGCGTCGATCGTCGCCCAGGCGGGCCGCAAGGGCGCGGTCACCGTCGCCACGAACATGGCCGGCCGCGGCACCGACATCATGCTCGGCGGCAACGCGGAGTTCCTGGCCGTGGCGGCCATGAAGGAGCGCGGCCTCGACCCGGACGAGTCGCCGGAGGAGTACGAGGCGGCCTGGCCGGACGTGCTGAAGCAGGCGCAGGAGTCGGTGCGGGCCGAGCACGACGAGGTCCGCGACCTCGGCGGGCTGTACGTGCTGGGCACCGAGCGGCACGAGTCGCGCCGCATCGACAACCAGTTGCGCGGCCGCTCGGGCCGTCAGGGCGACCCCGGTGAGTCCCGCTTCTACCTGTCGCTGACCGACGACCTCATGCGGCTGTTCAACGCGGCGCTGGTGGAGTCCTTCCTGACCCGCACCGGCATCCCGGAGGACGTCCCCATCGAGTCGAAGATGGTCTCGCGCGCCATCCAGAGCGCGCAGGGCCAGGTCGAGGGCCGCAACTTCGAGATCCGCAAGAACGTCCTGAAGTACGACGACGTCCTCAACCGCCAGCGCGAGGTCATCTACGCCGAGCGCCGCAAGGTGCTCGAGGGCGAGGACCTGCACGAGCAGATCCGCCACTTCATCGACGACACCGTCACCGCCTACGTGGTGCAGGGCACCGGCAAGGGCTTCGGCGAGGACTGGGACCTCGAGGCCCTGTGGGCGGCGCTGCGCACCCTGTACCCGGTCTCGGTGACCCCGCAGGAGGTCGTGGAGGCGGCCGGTGGTCGCGGCAACCTCACGGTGGAGCGGCTGCTGGAGGAGATGCGCGCCGACGCGCAGGCCTGCTACGACGCCCGCGAGGAGGAGCTCGGCGCCCCGGCGCTGCGCGACCTGGAGCGCCGCGTGGTGCTGTCGGTGCTGGACCGCAAGTGGCGCGAGCACCTGTACGAGATGGACTACCTGCAGGAGGGCATCGGCCTGCGGGCGATGGCCCAGCGCGACCCGCTCGTGGAGTACCAGCGCGAGGGCTACCAGTTGTTCGTGGCGATGACCGACGCCATCAAGGAGGAGTCGGTCGGGTACCTGTTCTCCCTGAAGGTGCAGCCGGCCCCTCAGGCGGGCGCGCCGGCGGTGGCGCCGGGGTTCGAGCAGCCCGCCAGGCGGCAGCTGCAGTACACCGCTCCCACGGCGGAGGGCGACGTCGAGGTGCACGCGGGCGACTCCTCCAGCACGGACGCCCCCACGGGCAACCGCGCCCAGCGGCGCGCCGCCGAGCGCGAGCGCGCCACCGACTGAGCACCCGTCGCGCCGAGGGCCCGCCCCCGCTCCGGGAGCGGGCCCTCGGCGTCGCGGGGGGTGGGCGTCGGAGCGCGGTCAGCCGACCTCGAGGGCGGTGACCCGCCAGCGCCCGTGCCGGCGTTCCACGCGCAGCGCCAGCGCGCGCACCCGCTCGCCCACCCGGACGACCGCGCTGACCTCCACGGCCCCGTCGTCCAGGCCGCAGGGCAGCACGCGCAGCACCTGCGGTCGCGGGCCGGGTCCGGCGCCGCGCAGCCGCGCCGCCAGGACCGCCCGGCGCTGGACGTCGGTGTAGACGTCGGCGGCCGACCAGCGCAGCAGCTGCTGCGGCGGCCGGTGACCGCTGAGCACCTCCAGGAGCACCACCAGGTAGCCGCGCGTCCAGCCGCCCACCTCGGGCAGGTCCGCCGGTGCGGGCGAGCGCGGGTGCCGCCGCGGCAGGTCGAGCTCCAGGACGCCCTGGTCGGGGCTCAGGTGCGTCAGCACCGACAGCACGGCGCCCGGCTCACCCGCCAGGGGCGGTGCGGCGAGAGGGACGGGGTAGCGGCGGATCCGGTGGACCGCCGGCCGGGTGGGGGCGGGAGCGTCGACGAGCAGGGCCGCGGTCGCGGGCACGGGGTCCTCCTGGCGAGGTCGGTGGTGGTGGGGTGGGCAAGGAAGGGCGGGCCCGGTCAGGGCAGGCGCAGCACCTGACCGGGCAGCAGCACGTCGGGGTCCTCCCCGATCACGTCGGCGTTGGCCGCGTACAGGCGCTGCAGCTCGTGCAGGACGTCCGCGTCGCGGGCGCCGGGGCCGCTCAGCTCGCGCGCCAGCGACCACAGGCTGTCGCCGCGCTGGACCACGAGATCGGCGCCGGCTCCGGACGGGCGGACACCGCCGGGCAGTTCGGCGGGGGGCAGGACCGGTGCGCCGCGCGGTGCGGGCAGGAGGTCGGGCAGGGACGCCCACGCCGGGTCGACGTCTCCGGTGGACCCGGGGCTCACGAGGTCGGCCGGCAGGTCCGCCGGCACCACCGGGCCCGGTTCCTGCGGGGCGGCTGCGGCCCAGCCGGCCTCGGGGCCGCGCGGTGCGGCGGAGGCGGCGGAGGCCACACCGGTGCCCAGCGCCAGCCCGACGACCAGCGCGACGACTCGGCGCACCGGGGCTGGCGCCGCCCGGGTCGCGGCCGGCACCACGGGCGCGCGCCGGCCCCGGGCGGCCGCGGAGCGCTCGCGGGCCTCGGCGACCGCGGCCAGCAGCACGCTGCCGGCCAGGGCGAGCAGCAGCAGGCAGGCGGCGGTTCCGCACAGGGCGGTGAGCAGGTCCGCGGTGCTCGCGGTGCCCGCCGACGCCGAGCGGACGGCCGGCGCGCTCAGCACGCCCACGCCCGCGGCCGCGCCCACGGGCAGCGCCGCCAGCGCGGCGCCGACGGCCAGGACGGCGCCGGTCCGTCCGGCCGCTGCCGGGTGCCGTTCGAGCACTGCGGCCTCCTCGGTGGTTGAACACTGCACTTGATGGCTGTTGAGCCGAGAGAGTGTCGTTTGGTGTCGTTTGGTGCGACTTGTCTACCGGCAAGATCGCCCTCAGGGCCAGCACGGCGCACGCACACCCCTCGTTCGGCGGTGTGCACCTGACCGGGTGTGAGCACCCGTAGCGTGCAGGGGTGCGCTGGGACGACCTCTTCGAGGACCTCGACGCCCGGCTGAGCCACGCCCGGCGGCTGGAGCGGGACGCCGAGGTGGCCGATAGGCGGGACGACGACGTCGCCTCGGTGGACCTGCTCGCCCGGCTCCTGGCCACCGACGGGGAGCTCTCCCTGCAGCTGCTCGACGGCAGCTGGGTGGAGGGGCGCGTCCGCGCCGCGGGTCCGGGGTGGGTGCTGCTGTCGGCCGGCTCGCCGGTCCGGCGCCAGGTGCTGGTGCCCACGGCAGCGGTCTGCGCCGTGCGGGGCCTCTCGGCCGCCAGCCTGCCGCCCGGTGCCGTGGTGGCGCGCCGCTCGCTGCTCCTGGCGCTGCGCGCGCTGGCGGCGGCGGGTGAGGGGGTGCTGGTGCGCACCCGGGCGGGGGACGTGCGCGGACGCCTGGCCCGGGTGGGGGCCGACCACGTCGACGTGCTCGTCCGCGCCGGGGTCGATCAGTCGGTGGTCACGGTGCCGTTCGCCTCGTTGCTGAACGTCACCGAATCGAGCTGAGCCGGCGGGACGCGCGGCCCACCGGACGGGCGGTCCTCAGGTGCGCGGCGCGCCGTGCCCCTGCTCGGCCTGCACGCTCTCGCGCGTCTGGGCGTACATCCGCTCGATGTAGGCCTCGAGCTGCGACTCCTCCACCCTCCACTGCCCGCGGCCACCGACCTTGATGGCCGGCAGGTCCCCGCTGCGCACCAGGGCGTACGCCTGGGCGGCGGAGATCGCCAGCGTCTCTGCGACGTCCGCGAGCGGGAGGAAACGGCTGGGCACGGTGCCTCCTGTTCGGGTGCAGGGCGGTCGCCGCCGGTGACCGGCGGCGACGCGCATCCTCGCACGCCCTCCCGTGACCGCAGGCCCGTTCGGGTGACCTGTGGACGACGGCGCGGAGGGCCGCGCCGGTGCGGTCACCATGTGCCCGACGCGGCCGGGAGGTCCGGCGCGGGTTGGGGGGATGCGGGTGCGGACGGCGACGGCTCCACCGACGGCTCGGCGGCGCGGGCAGGCTCCGGACGCGCCCGTGCGGGCGCGTCGCCTGCAGGCGCCGACGTGGCGCGATCCACGGCTCCTGGTCGGCATCGCCCTGGTCCTGGGGTCCGTGGTCGTCGGTGCCCGCACCGTCCAGGCCGCGAGCGCCACCAGCGGGGTGTGGGCGGTGTCGAGCCCGGTCGGCGCCGGCACCGCCCTGGGGGAGGCCGAGCTCCACGTCGTCCAGGTCTCGGTCGACGCGGCGACGGCCTCGGCGTACCTGCCGGCCACCGAACCGCCGGTCGCCGGGTGGGTGGCGCTGCGCGGGCTGTCGGCGGGGGAGCTGCTGCCCCGCGCGGCCGTCGCCCCCGCCGCCGACCTCGCCGAACGCGCGGTCAGCCTGCCGATGCAGGGAGCCCTCCCGGAGGGCGTGCGCACCGGGGCGCTCGCGGACGTGTGGGTCTCGTGGCCGCAGGACGCCGCCCCGGCAGGTTCCGCGGGTGCGCCGTCGCAGCCTCGACCGGAGCAGCTGGCGGAGGCCGTCGAGGTGGTCGCCGTGCGGCAGCGCTCCGCTGCGCTGGCCGGGGCCGCGGGTGCCGACGTGGAGGTCCTGGTGCCCCAGGGCGTCCTGCCCTCCGTGCTGAGCGCGCTGGCCGTCGAGGCCGCCGTGGTCCTGGTGCCGCTGCCGGGCGGGGCCGGGGGCGGTTCGTGAGCCTGCCGGTCCTGGTGGCGGTCCCGGGTCCGGACGAGGCCCGCCTGGTGGCCGGCTGGGAGCCGCTGCGCCGTGAGGTGGTGGTGGTGCGCCGCTGCGCGGACCTGACCGAGGTGCTGGCCGCGGCAGCTGCGGGACTGGCCCGGGTCGCGGTGCTCGGGGCGGACCTGCCGGGTGCCGACGCCGAGGTGGTCGACGCCCTGCGCCGTCACGGGACCGGGCTGCTGGTCCTGCTGCCCGGCGGCGGGACCGCCCCCGCGCTGGAGCACCGGTGGCGGGCGTTCGGCGCGCGCTCCTTCGCCGCCGCCGGCGACGAGCCCGCCGCGCTGGCCCGGGCGGCCGCCGTGGTCGCCGAGGCGGTCCGCTCCGAGGGCCGGTCGGGCGGCGCGCCCGTCGATCCGGCGCCCACGGGTGCGCCGGCGCCGGAGGGCACCTGGACCCCCGGCGGTGCAGCGGCAGGCGTCGGCCGCACCGTCGCCGTGTGGGGCCCGCACGGCTCGGCCGGCAGGTCGACCGTGGCGGTGAACCTGGCCGCCGAGCTGGCCGCGGCCGGCGCTGGGACGGTCCTGGCGGACCTCGACACCCGGGGCGCCTGCGTCGCCCAGCTCCTGGGGCTGCTGGACGAGGCTCCCGGGCTGCTCGCCGCGGTGCGTGCCGCCACGGAGGGACGCCTGGACGCGCGGGCGCTGCACCGGTGCGCGAGCCTGGTGCTGCCCGACCTGGCCGTGCTGACGGGGTCCCCCGACCCGGGCCGGTGGTCGGAGGTGCGGCCCGTCGGGTTGCGCCGCGTCCTGGAGGTGGCGGCCGGCAGCGCCGAGTGGCTGGTCCTGGACCTGCCCGGCGGCCTGGACGAGGACGACGGTGAGGCGGTCCGCGACTCCGCGACGGCGGTCGCGCTGGAGGCCGCGGACGTCGTGCTGGTGGTGGGCGCCGCGGACCCCGTGGGTCTGCAGCGGTGGATCCGCGCGTGGCAGAGGGTCGGTGACGTGGCGCCCGGCACCCCGGCGGTGGCGGTGCTGAGCCGGGTGCGCGCCTCGGCCGTCGGGGCACCGGCCGCACGGCGCGTGGCCTCGGCCGTCCACCGCTTCACCGGTGTCGACGACCTCGTCCTGCTGCCGGAGGACCCCGCTGCGGACCAGGCCCTGCTCGCCGGCCGGACCCTGCACGAGGTGGTTCCGCGCAGCCCCCTCCGGCGGGTCCTGCAGGAGCTGGCCCGGCGCCTGGAGGACTCGGTGCCGGTGCCGAGCCTGCTGGAGGTGCCGGTCGACCTGGCGGGGATTTGACCCGGTGGTGGGGTGTCGTTAACGTAGTGGACACACCGCGCAGCGGGGAGCAACGGACGGGCGACCGGCCGGTTCTCGCTGGTAGGTGGTAGGGCGTTGATCCTCTTCCATGATTCTTCCGCTGGGTGCTTCAGTGCGTCTGGTGACGGGTCGATGGTGTGGGGGTTGCCCGCTTCGGCTGGCCGGGACCACCCGGTGGCTGGGGTAGGGTGGTGACACCGACAAGCGCAGTGACTGGGCCGCTTCCGTAGGGGGTGGCTGGTTCTGGTGCGTCCGGTTCTTGAGAACTCAACAGTGTGCCAAGTGTTGATGCCAAATCAATCAACCCCGTGGCAGCTCACCTGTTGTGGGTGGGTTGTTGGGGATTCCTTTGGTGTTGTTCCTCCATCCTCCTCGCCAGGGGGGTGGGGGTTTCGAGATCAGAGGTCAAACTAAGCAAGTCAATTGCCTGACGCGTCTGCCGGTCGTTGTGCTGGTGGGGTGTTTATGGTTTTTTCGACGGAGAGTTTGATCCTGG
>NZ_JBKBCT010000154.1:0-774 GCF_050871525.1 Kineococcus auxinigenes
CACTTCGCAGCTAGACCGATTCAAGCACGACATGGCGGCTCGCATGCAGGATGCGAAGACTCATCTAGCCAGGACGGTGGAGGAGGCGCATCTCGCGTTGAATGAGGCTTTTCCGCAAAGTATTGAGAGCGCAAATCGTGCCATTTTGACCAAGTTGGTGGACGGCCACGCTCTGCAGCAGCAATTGCACACCGAACTTAGTCGATTCGCGCCTCAGATGGACCGAATCGAGGTCTATAGCTTGGCGGGAGCTCGGAGGCATGCGGTGCCTTGCGGGGCTGGGCCGGTCATGGTGCGCACAGCAGTCGGCTACGTACTGTGTGGAGCGGATGATCATGCTTTGATCGCGTCATTGATAGAGAGCGGAGAACTCGAGTCGGGCACGCGCCAGTTGATTGAGCGTCTGCTCTCACCTGGGGACGTGTTTATCGACGTAGGCGCAAATGTGGGAATGCATAGCCTTGCCGCAGCGAGAACCATGGGGGGCGATGGGCGGGTGATTGCATTTGAGCCTTATACGCCTACAGCGCAATTGCTCGAGCGAACGACTTGGATGAACGGTTTCGCCGAGATGATCGAGATACATAACGTAGCGGTATCCAATGAGCAGACCGAACGCACCCTTTATCTCGGTATGACCAGCGGCCATCATTCGCTTTACCCGCTGGATCCGTCATTCTCTGCTTCCGAGAGTTCAATTCAGGTTCAGGTTACGACCCTTGATCATGCGATGGCTCAACTACCTGCTGCCAATCTGATAAAGATTGATGTGGA
>NZ_JBKBCT010000155.1:0-755 GCF_050871525.1 Kineococcus auxinigenes
GTTGGTGGGCGCAAGAGCATCGCAATTGCCGATTGCGTCTCGAACCCGTACAACCCTCGCGTCTTCTATCCAGAGGCGAAAATCCAAGAGTTGGCCCTAACCCTTCAAAGGGAAGGCCAAATTGAGGCCATCAAGTTCACGCGCCTACCTCAGTTCCCTGGCAAGTATGTGATCATCGACGGCGAGCGTCGGCTGCGTGCGAAGAGATCGCTGGGCGAGACGCACATCGATGCCGAAGAACGTCATGACGTACTGCCCATCGACCTCTACACCACGGCTTACCGAGCGAACAACGACCACGAGCGGCAGTCAATCTTCGATGACGCGATTGCGTGGCAGCAATTGATCGAGCAACAGGTGGTCGCGGATCAAAATTCGCTGGCTGAGAAGGTCACCAAAGACAAGGCATACGTCAGCAAGGTTCTTTCGCTGAACGCACTGCCGAGAGCCATTCTAGAGCGCATGGCAGAAAGTGCTGATCGTGTGGGGTTGCAGGCGGCCTACTGCCTCAAGTTGATCTTCGACCGTGTCGGGGAGGAAGGCGCTGATCGTCATCTGACGGCAGTTATCGAAGGCAAGAGAACGGTGCGCGAATTGGAGCTCATCTTGCGCAACCTGCAAGGCCCGGGCGCTACCGCGAAGCGAAGTCGCACTCGCTACCACCAGCTTTTCGATTTCAAAGCTGATGGTGTGCAGCGCGGCCAACTTAAGACATTTCCTGACGGCCGAATTACCTTGGAGCTGAAGGAAATTCC
>NZ_JBKBCT010000023.1:0-47509 GCF_050871525.1 Kineococcus auxinigenes
AGCCCCCGCGCGCGGTGCGCGCGGGGGCTGCAGCGCGCCCGAACGGGTCCCGGCGAGCCCGGAGCGGACCCGGCAGGCGGCTCGAGCGGGCATCATGGGCGCCTGCGCCGAGGGCGGGCCTCCACGAGCCCGTCCCGGCCCGAAACGACAGGAACACCGTGAAGATCGTCTACTACAGCTTCGGAGGGCGGTACTCCGACAACCCCAGGGCCCTGCACCAGCGACTGCTGGCCCGCGGCGACGTCGACGCCGAGCACGTCTGGCTGGCCGGTCCCGACCACGCGGGGGCGTTCCCCGCGGGCACCAGCACCGTCGGCCTGGGCACGCCCGGCGCCCTGGCCGCGCTGGAGTCCGCCGACCTGGTGATCGCCGACAACCACCTGCCCGCCTGGGACAAGCGCCCGGGCACCACGTACCTGCAGACCTGGCACGGCACGCCGCTCAAGCGCATCCACCGCGACGCGCACTTCACCCAGCCCGACGGCGAGGACGTCATGAGCCTCCTCGACGACGACGTCACCCGCTGGGACGTGCTGCTGGCGCCCAGCGAGGCCGCCGCCGTGCCGCTGCGCGGGGCGTTCCGCTTCCCCGGGCCGGTGCCCGTCACCGGCTACCCCCGCAACGACGCGCTGCTGGCACCCGGCGCCGTGCAGCGGCGTGCCCGGGTGCGCGCCGAGCTGGGTGTCGCGGACGGTGCCACGGCGGTGCTGTACGCGCCCACCTGGCGCGACGACGACCGCTTCGGCGACGGCCCGGACTTCCGCCTGGCCCTGGACCTGCAGCGCTTCACCGAGCGCCTGGGCCCGGACCACGTGCTGCTGCTGCGGCTGCACTACCTCGTGCCCGACGCGCTGCGCGGCCTGGACGTGCCCGGCGTCGTCGACGTCTCGCGGCACCCGGACATCAACGACCTGTACCTCGCCGCGGACGTCCTGGTGAGCGACTACTCCTCCGCGGTGTTCGACTTCGCCGTCACCGGCAAGCCGATCGTCCACTTCGTCTACGACCTGGAGCGCTACCGCGACGTGCTGCGCGGGTTCTACTTCGACCCGCAGGCGATCGCCGCCGGCCCGCTGCTGAGGACCTCCGAGGAGGTCCTGGAGGCCCTGGCCGACCTGGAGGGCGTGCGGGTGGCGTTCAAGGAGCGCTACGAGGTGTTCCAGGAGACCTTCTGCCACGCCGAGGACGGGCACGCGGCCGACCGCGTGCTCGACCTGGCCCTGAACCGCACGGAGGTGCGAGCGTGACCACCCCGAACCGTGGACCCCTCGACGTGCAGGTGGTGATCCTGGCCGCGGGCCTGGGCACCCGGCTGGGCCGGCCGCTGCCGAAGTCGCAGACCCACCTGCGCGACGGGCGCACCATCATGCAGCAGCAGGTCGACAACGTCCGCGCCGTCCTGGGCCCCGACGTGCCGATCACCGTGGTGGTGGGTTTCAAGGCGATGGTCGTCATGGAGGCCCACCCCGACCTGCTGTTCGCGTACAACGAGGTGTTCGACTCCACGAACACCTCCAAGAGCCTGCTGCGCGCGCTGAGCACCTCGCACCCCGGTGGGGTGCTGTGGATGAACGGCGACGTCGTCTTCGACCCGCGCCTGCTGCAGTCGGTGCTGCCGTGGATCGCGCGCGACGAGACGTTCGTGTGCGTGAACACCGCCGCCGTGGGCGAGGAGGAGGTCAAGTACACCGTCGACGCGGAGGGGTTCGTGCGCGAGCTGTCCAAGACCGTCGTCGACGGGCTGGGCGAGGCCGTGGGCATCAACCACGTCTCCGCGGCGGACAAGGCCCTGCTGATCGAGGAGCTGCGCGCCTGCGCGGACGACGACTACTTCGAGCGGGGCCTGGAGACGGCCATCGGGCGCGGGGTGCACATCGTGCCGGTGGACGTCTCACGCTTCGACGTGGTGGAGGTCGACTTCGAGGACGACCTGGTGCGCGCCGACAGCATCGACGCCGAGCACCTGCGGCTGGACGCGGTCGCGGGCTGAGTCCCCGGCTCGCCACCCGGGCCCCGCACCACCCGGTGCGGGGACCGGGCGGGGCGCGGTGCTGCGCGCTGCGCGGCCGTGCCCCATCATCGGGAACGATCTCGCCGCGGGCACGACCGAACCAGGAGTCCGCCCCGGCCCGGAACGACGAGGGGTGCCGTGAAGATCGTTTACCACAGCTTCGAGGGGCGGTACTCGGACAACCCGCGCGCCCTGCACGAGCGGCTGCTGGCGCGCGGTGGCGTCGACGCCGAGCACGTCTGGCTGTCCACCCCGGCGCACGCGCACGGCTTCCCCGCGGGCACCGCCACGGTGGACATCGACTCCCCGGAGGCGGTCGCGGCCCTGGAGTCCGCCGACCTGGTCGTCTCCAACACCCACCTGGACTTCGACTGGGACAAGCGCCCGGGCACCACGTACCTGCAGACGTGGCACGGCACGCCGCTCAAGCGCATCCACCGCGACGTCCTGTTCGCCCCCGCCGGTCGCCTGGACCGGCTGGACCACGACGTGGCCCGCTGGGACCTGCTGCTGTCCCCGAACGACGCCAGCGTCGGCCCGCTCGCGGGGGCGTTCCGCTTCGACGGCCCGGTGCACGTCACCGGGTACCCGCGCAACGACGTCCTCAGCGCCGGCGACGCCGAGGAGCGCCGCGCCCGGGTGCGCGCCGAGCTGGGTGTCGCGGACGGCACGACGGCGGTCCTGTACACGCCGACGTGGCGCGACGACGACCTGTTCGGCGACGGCCCGGACTTCCGCCTGGCCCTGGACCTGCAGCGCTTCACCGAGCGCCTGGGCCCGGACCACGTGCTGCTGCTGCGGCTGCACTACATGGTCTCCGCGGCCCTGCAGGGCCTGGACGTGCCCGGCGTGTTGGACGTGTCGTTCCACCCCGACATCAGCGACCTGTACCTGGCCGCTGACGCGATGGTGACCGACTACTCCTCGACGCAGTTCGACTTCGCCGTGACCGGCAAGCCGATCGTCTACTACGTCTACGACCTGGACCGGTACCGCGACGTGCTGCGCGGGTTCTACTTCGATCCGCACGAGATCGCCCCGGGGCCGATGGTCGCGGAGTCGGAGGAGGTGCTGGACGCGCTCGCCGACCTGGACGGGGTGCGCTCCCGCTTCGCGGAGCGCTACGCGGCGTTCCGGGAGACGTTCTGCCACGCCGAGGACGGGCACGCGGCCGACCGCGTGCTCGACCTGGTCCTGCCGGCGGGGGAGGTGCGGGCGTGAGCGCCACGGGCACGAGCACCACGGGCCACGAGCGCACCGGGGTGCAGGTCGTCATCCTGGCCGCGGGCCTGGGCACCCGGCTGGGCCGGCCGTTGCCGAAGTCGCAGACCCGCCTGCGCGACGGGCGCACCATCATGGAGCAGCAGGTGGAGAACCTGCGCTCGGTGCTCGGCGAGGACGTGCCGATCACCGTGGTGGTGGGTTTCAAGGCCACCGTCATCATGGAGGCCCGCCCGGACGTGCTGTTCGCGTACAACGAGCTGTTCGACTCCACGAACACCTCCAAGAGCCTGCTGCGGGCGCTGACGACCTCCCACCCCGGCGGGGTGCTGTGGATGAACGGCGACGTCGTCTTCGACCCGCGCGTCCTGCAGCACGTGCTGCCGTGGCTGCAGCGCGACGAGACGTTCGTGTGCGTGAACACCGCCGCCGTGGGCGAGGAGGAGGTCAAGTACACCGTCGACGCGGAGGGTTTCGTGCGCGAGCTGTCCAAGACCGTCGTCGGCGGGCTGGGCGAGGCCGTGGGCATCAACTACGTGTCCGGCGCGGACAAGCAGGTCCTGATCGAGGAGCTGGGCGCCTGCGCGGCCACGGACTACTTCGAGCGGGGCCTGGAGACGGCGATCGAGCGGGGCGTGCGGATCGTGCCGGTGGACGTCTCGCGCTTCGACGTGGTGGAGGTCGACTTCGAGGACGACCTGGTGCGCGCCGACAGCATCGACGCCGACCACCTGCGCCTCGGCGGGGGACCGGCGGCGGGGTGAGCGGCGCGGGGAGCGGGCGCGGTCCGGCCGCGCCCGCTCCCGGACGTAGGGTCGGGGGTCCAGGAGCACGAGGAGCGGGGGGTGTCGTGAGCGCAGCGCCGGTCGGCACGGAGGTGCCGGTGGGGCCGGAGGTCGTGGCCGAGGCCGCGCGCCGGCGCACGCTGGCGATCATCAGCCACCCCGACGCGGGCAAGTCCACGCTCACCGAGGCCCTGGCCCTGCACGCCCGCGCCATCCGGCAGGCCGGGCACGTGCACGGCAAGGCCGGCCGTGCCGGCGTGGTCTCGGACTGGCAGGACATGGAGCGCCAGCGCGGCATCTCCATCAGCTCCGCCGTCCTGCAGCTGCACCACGACGGGCGCGTGCTGAACGTGCTCGACACCCCCGGGCACTCGGACTTCTCCGAGGACACGTACCGGGTCCTGGCGGCCGTGGACGCCGCCGTCATGCTCGTCGACGCCGCCAACGGCATGGAGCAGCAGACCCGCAAGCTCTTCGAGGTCTGCCACCACCGGCGCATCCCCATCGTCACCGTGATCAACAAGTGGGACAGGCCGGGGCGCGAGGCCCTGGAGCTGCTCGACGAGATCGCCGAGGTCACCGGCCTGCAGCCCACGCCGCTGAACTGGCCGGTGGGCATCGCCGGCGACTTCCGCGGGGTGCTGGACCGCCGCACCGGGGACTACGCGCGCTTCACCCGCACGCCCGGCGGCGCCAGCCTGGCGGGGGTGGAGCGGATGGACGCCGCGGCCGCCGCCCGCGCGGAGGGCGACGCCTGGGTCCAGGCGCAGGAGGAGAGCGAGCTCCTGGAGGCCCTGGGCGGGGACTTCGACCGGGAGTCCTTCCTGGGGCACCGCAGCACCCCGGTGCTGTTCACCGCCGCGGTCGTCAACTTCGGCGTGGGCGAGGTGCTGCAGGCCCTGGCCGACCTGGCCCCGCCCCCGCTGGCGCCCCTGGACGCGCAGGGCCGCGAGCGCGCCCTGGACGCCCCCTTCAGCGCGCAGGTCTTCAAGGTCCAGTCCGGCATGAACCCCGCCCACCGGGACCGGCTGGCCTTCGCGCGGATCCGCACCGGCGCCTTCCAGCGGGGCATGACGGTGACCGAGTCCCGCACCGGGCGCCCGCTGGTCCTCAAGCACGTGCAGACGGTGTTCGGCTCGGACCGCCAGACCGTCGAGCACGCCTGGCCCGGTGACGTGATCGGCCTGGTCAACGCCGCCCACGTCCGCGTCGGCGACACCCTCTTCCAGGGGCCGGCGGTGACGTTCCCCCCCATCCCGGCCTTCACGCCGGAGCACTTCGGCATCGCCCAGGCGCTGGACCTCAGCCACGGCAAGCAGTTCCGCCAGGGTCTGGCCGCCCTGGACGCCGAGGGCGTGGTGCAGCTGATGCACTCCGAGCGCCGCGGTCAGGGCGAGCCGGTCGTCGCGGCCGTCGGGCCGCTGCAGTACGAGGTCGCCGCGCACCGCATGGCGCAGGAGTTCCGCGCCCCGCTGCGCATCGAGCCGCTGCCGTACTCCGAGGTGCGCCGCATCGACGCGCGCCACGCCGCGGTCGTGGACGCCGACCGCGGCAGCGAGGTGGTCTTCCGCAGCGACGGGCAGGCGCTGGCCCTGTTCGCCGACCGCTGGCGTCTGGCCAGCTTCCAGCGGCTGCACCCGGAGGTCGAGCTCCTGCCGGTCATGGCCGGCGCGGACTGACGTGGGGCCGCCCCTGCGGACCCTCGGGCACGGCCGCACCGACCGCGCCGAGCTGGGCCGCCGCCTCGCCGGCGCCGGGGTGGAGCTGCTGGTGGACGTGCGGCGCTTCCCCGGCAGCCGCACCTCGCCCGACGTCGCGCGCGACGCGCTGCAGGAGTGGCTGCCGCAGGAGGGCGTCGGCTACCGCTGGGAACCGCGCCTGGGCGGGCGGCGCCACGTGCCGGCCGGCACGCCTGAGGCGGACACCTGGTGGACCGTGGCGGCCTTCCGGGCCTACGCCGCGCACACCCGCACCCCGGAGTTCACCGAGGCCCTGGACGACCTCCTCGCCGAGGCCGCGCGCGTCCCGGTGGCGGTGGTGTGCAGCGAGGGGGTGTGGTGGCGCTGCCACCGCCGCCTCATCGCCGACGTGGCCGTGCTCGGGCGCGGGGTGGACGTCGAGCACGTCATGCCGGACGGGCGGACGACCCCGCACCCGGTGGCGGCCGGCGCCCGCCGGCAGCCGGACGGCCTGCTCGTCTGGGACGGCGCTCGGGATGAGCCTCGGGAGTCGTAACGGCCGCTGAGCAGCGCTCGCTCACTGCGCGGGGTCCGGTGGATCCGGGACGGGGGGACCGGACTGCCGCACGGTCCTGTTCACCGCTGCCGGTTCACCAGGTCACCAGAGACGTCATCGTGCTCGTCCAGCCTGACGAGCACGCGTGCCGGGGTGGCGCGCCGGCTCGTCGTGGGAAACGCGATTTCGGCGTGGTCCTGCGCGTGGGGTGCCCGGGGAGGCCACGTGGAGGCGTCCAGCAACCCCTCCGTGTACCCCCGCGCCACGAGCGCCGCCCGGTTGCTGACGTGCATGCGTGCGATGAGCAAGCTGATGTACCTGCCGATCGACTGGGTAGACAGGTGCAGCGCGGTGCCGATCTGCTCGTTCGACCTACCTTGAGCGACCATCTCGAGTATCTCCAGGTCCCTGACGCTGACTTTGTCGCAAAAGCTTGACACCCCTGCACCTCCAGTACGGCGCACTCGAGCACCCATTGCTCACAGTAACTGGCGTGGGCACTCTAAGTAGCCTGCCCGAGGCTCCGCGGAGAACTCGCCCGATTGTGACCAGCGTCACTTCGAGTGCTTGAGGACTCGACATGTGGTCGCTCCGCCCGCCGAGGCGTCGCGGGGGTGGCTGCAGGCGGTCGTAGCTTGTCGCGGCGGGTGCTCGAGTTCCCGCCACGCGCGCGGAGCGGGCGATTGGAGTGCAGGAGTTCAGCCTCATCGCGGGGTCCCTCTGGCGGGAGAGGCAGGTGCGGACCGGAGGGCTGCGAGCCGGGGTCGTCGCCCAGACGATCCATCGCCACGCGCCACCGGCAGCGCACTGCTCGGGCAGCCGGCCGGGCGAGTCGTTCGCCGTGGCCGGGCGGTGTCTCGAATGGGTTGCGCCTCTACCTAGTGCCTCCTACTGTGCAGTTGATAGCGCTCGTCGACCGGACCACCGCAGCGGCGCGCAAGGTGTTCAGCCTCACCGAGGTCGGCAGAGCTGAACTGCACCACGCACGATCCGCCTGGGACCAGATGGGCCAAGCACTACTCTCGCTCGAAAACGCTGACCGGAAGGTGCCGAAGTGAGCTACACACACGATCTAGCGTTCGCGCTTCGACTCCGAGAAGCCGACGAGGACTTCATCGCGGACGTGATCCGCGAAACCGAGGGCCTGCGCCTTCGCGATGAGGCCCTGGAGGAGGAACTGGGCTCGCCGTACGAGTACGCCGAACAGCTCGTACCACAAGCACCCGCCAAGAAGAAGCGCGTCGGCCCGATCCTCGCAGCGAGCTTGTGCCTAGCCCTGCTGTGGCTGGTCTTCGTCCACACGGCCCACTTCTGGGGCTGGAACGCCAAGCAGGACCTGGGACGGATGTTTACGTTCCCGGCGTGGGCGCTCCTGGCGGCAGGGATCCTCGGTCAGTTCCTCGCCGACTACCTGCGCCCGACCCCCAAGAAGCGGGGTGGGTCCCTGCTGAAGTAACAAGGACCCACCCCACCACATCGACGCAGGCGGTGCGGTGAGGAGGATTTCGTGAGGTCGGTGCGCGAGCAGCCCGAGCGCCGGGTGCTGCCGACACGACAAGGGCGGGTTTTGCGCGGTGCATGGAAGAGGCTCTGGTGCTGTCCAGCCTGAGCCCTGTGCGTCAGGTGCTGCATCCGTGCATTGCCATCCCGCGTCGCTGACATCGGCGCCGGTGCCGTCTACGTCCCTGCCGGGCGGTGGGCTCGGGAAGCCGGTGGTCAGGACTGGCACCCGAAACCATCATGGGCAGCTCCTCCGCCTCGCCCTGCTGGGGTGGTGCGCACCGAGCCGGACTGGTGTTCCAGTGTGAGCGGTACCGCACCGTGGTCGAGAGTCGGGGGATGCTCGAGGTTCGGCGCAGTGTCGAACCGCACCTTCAACCACCGCCAACTCAGCTCACCGCTGCCCCCGCAGAGGGCGGGAGCACTCGAGGAGCGATCCCCAGGTGGCTTGTGACCTCAGTGCGGCCTCCGGGGCCGGCACCACGAGGCGCCACGTCGCGGCGGCGTTCGCCACGTCCGAGAACTGGTTTCTATCGTCGCGCGAAGTGCCCCTCGAGGCGAGCGCAGCGGCGCCCCGGAAACTTCGACGCCCGGGCGCGCGATGGTCGATCTCGAAAACGGTGCGCCGGAGCAGCGCGCTCGGCGCCGCCCACTACCGGCGGGGAGGGCGGTGATCCGCTGCCTGAACGACAAGGAGGTGGGCCACCGAGAGATCTTCCAACTCGGCCTGTTCAGCAGTGCGAACCGGTCGATCTGCAGAGTTTCTTCGCAAGAAGTAATGTGCATTGCGCCGAACGCCCAGCTCGCCCAGGATCGTCCGCATCGGGGGCGGCTATCGGCTCCGGGCAGCCGCCCACGTCGTCCTCCCCCGAATATCCACGGCTCTCGCGTTGGCCACTTCAACGCGTCCTCCTCCTAGTCCTCTGGGGTACACGATGCGCACCAGCACGTTCAAGCGGACAATTGCTGCAGGCCTTCTGGTGGTGACAGGTCTGGGTGTCGGAGCCTCATCCGCATCGGCGGAAGCGATGACAGCCAGCGCGTCGACCCAAGCACCTTCCGCCGTCACTCGTACCTCCGCGGCGACGATCCTGCCCTCCAGGGACTCTGTCCTGATCAAGGCGATCGTCGAAATGCTGAAGAAGGTGCCCGCCGCGGCCAAGGAGGCGGCGGCAGCAGCCAAGAAGGGGTGGAACCACTTCTGGGCCGAGTACTGGAAGAAGCGGGTGGTCCCTCGTTATCCGCTGGCCGCCGGGGCTTCCGTCGATGTTGTGCGGGCGGTGTACGTGATCTTCGGCGGAAAGTAGTCCCACGCGCTGCTCGCTCGAGTCGGCGTGAGCGCAGAAGGTCGTGGGGAACGAGTTCGCCCGTCACCGGTTCTCGCACCTGACCGCCGAGCCTCGACGTGGTTCTACACCCCAACAGGGTTGAAGTAATGACGAGGTCATCCACCTCGTAGGCCACTAGCGGCCGCCAAGAAACTCTCGGTGCCTTACCCGGTTGTCCGGTGGTGCATCCGCGGACGTTCTGGCGTTTTCCCGTGATGTAGCGGCACCCCGCGTTGATGTGGGGTGACTGGTCATTCGAGCAGATAGGACTTGGACAATGAGCAAGCGGAAGCGCGTTTCTCAGGCCGCCTTGGGCGCCGCCCTCGCTGGTTCCATGGTTTTCGGACTCGGTTCGGGAGCCGTCGCAGCGCCGACCACGACCAGCAGTCCGTCGGTAACCACCTCGGCCGTGGCGAGCCTCACCACGTCCGTGTCGCTCCAGGCATCAGGAGTGGTCGGTCAGGCGGGCGCTGTCGTGGTGGTTCCCGGCGTTCCCGCCTCGCCCAAGGGTTCGGCGACCCCCAAGGTCGTCGGCCAGCAAGGCACTCAAGCTGTACCGATCGTCGTCCGCATCGCCATCAAGGCCGCCTTCCAGGTGTTGAAGAAGACGAACGCGAGTTGGTACTGGGCCGTCCTGCGCCAGGTGGCCAAGGGGAAGATCGCATTCGTCAAGTGGTGGAAGACGACCCCTGGCTGGGTCAAGGCCATCTTCGGCACCGTCTCGGCGGAGGAGATCTACGAGACGGCGGTGTGGCTCTTCGGCATCGGCTGACGCCTGCGTCGATGTGGTGGGGTGGGTCCTTGCTACTTCAGCAGGGACCCACCCCCAGGGGTCCGGCAAAGTCCGGTGAGGTGAGGTAGGTCAAGCGCGAGACGCCGCGCAGACCCACGCAAGACGGGCATGGCCCCAGAGGTGATCATGGAGTTCTCACACCGCCCTGATCACCTGAAGGAACCATGCCCGCCGCTCCATCCTGCCCCATCACCCTGCCCCATCACCCTGCCCACCGACACGCCACCACTCGACCTCGACGAAGCCCTGACCGCTGCGCCGGGCCTGCTGGACATGCTGCGCCAAGTACCCGACCCCCGCGCCCGCCGCGGCGTCCGCCACGACTTCTTCGCTGTCCTGGCCTTGTCGATCATGGCCGTCCTGACCGGGGCCCGCGGCTACACCGCGATCTGGCGTTGGAGCGCCCAAGCCCTCCCCCGAAACCTTGGAGGCCCTGGACTCTCACCGCGCAGCGATCGCCAGCGAGTCCACCTTCCGCCGCATCCTGCAAGCCCTGGACTCCGACGAATTGATGCTCCTCATCGCCACCTGGCTGGCCGGGCACCTCGACCGACTGCAGAACCTGTAGCAGCGCCAACGAGAACGGTCACGGGCAGCGGAAAAACCCGCCGCGCGCACCCACGGCGAGCTCTTGACGGCATGCGTGATCGCCATCGATGGGAAGACCGTCCGAGGCTCCCGCGACGGACACCGCCCAGGAGCCCACCTGCTCGCCGCCCTGCACACCGACACCGCCACCGTCCTGGGCCAAGCGACCGTCGACGCCAAGACCAACGAAGTCACTCACCTACCAACACTTCTGACGACGCTCAACGAGCGTGACCTGCTGCCCGCAGACGCCGTCATCACCGCCGACGCACTGCACACCCAACGCGACACCGCCCAAGCCATCACCGATCTCGGCATCGACTACGCCCTTACCGTCAAACGCAACCAGCCGAAACTGCACGACCACCTCGCCGCCCTGCCCTGAGACCAGATCCCCACCGCGCACTCCGAGGTCGACCGCGGCTACGGCCGGATCGAGGAACGCCACACCAGCATCGCCGAAATCGCCGCCAACCTCGGCGGCCTGCTGAACTTCCCCGGAGCGCGGACAGCCCTGCGCATCGTCCGCCGCCGCCGCGGCCTGCACCAGAAGCCCCTCCACGACAGCATCGAGATCGTCTACGTGATCACCTCGATCAGCTCCGACCGTCACCACCCCGAGGTCCTCGCCGGACTCGTCCGCCGGCACTGGGCGGTGGAGAACCGGCTGCACTACGTCCGCGACACCGCCTTCGACGAAGACCGCTGCCGAGCCCGCACCGGCCACGGAGCAGCGGTCCTGGCCAGCCTGCGCAACCTCGTCATCACCGTGCTGCGACTACTCGGCTGCGACAACATCCGAGCCGCCCTGGAGCACCACTCCTACGACCGGGCCCGACCGCTGCGGATCCTTCAACGGCTCAGCTGAATGACTTTGCCGGAGCCCTGGACCCACCCCGCTTCTTGGGGGTCGGGCGCAGGTAGTCGGCGAGGAACTGACCGAGGATCCCTGCCGCCAGGAGCGCCCACGCCGGGAACGTAAACATCCGTCCCAGGTCCTGCTTGGCGTTCCAGCCCCAGAAGTGGGCCGTGTGGACGAAGACCAGCCACAGCAGGGCTAGGCACAAGCTCGCTGCCAGGATCGGGCCGACGCGCTTCTTCTTGGCGGGTGCTTGTGGTACGAGCTGTTCGGCGTACTCGTACGGCGAGCCCAGTTCCTCCTCCAGGGCCTCATCGCGAAGGCGCAGGCCCTCGGTTTCGCGGATCACGTCCGCGATGAAGTCCTCGTCGGCTTCTCGGAGTCGAAGCGCGAACGCTAGATCGTGTGTGTAGCTCACTTCGGCACCTTCCGGTCAGCGTTTTCGAGCGAGAGTAGTGCTTGGCCCATCTGGTCCCAGGCGGATCGTGCGTGGTGCAGTTCAGCTCTGCCGACCTCGGTGAGGCTGAACACCTTGCGCGCAGGACCGGCGATGGAGGTGTCCCACGCGTAGGTCACCAGTTGCTGCTGCTCCAGTCGTCGCAGCAGGGGGTAGAGGGTGCCGCCCTGCACGCGGGGGAAGCCGTGCCTGCGCATGACAGACACGAGTTCATAGCCGTGGCGCTCCTTGTGCGCCAGTGCGGCCAGGACGGCTTGGCTGAGTACGCCACGCGCCAGTTCGGCGGTCCAGTCGATGAGTGCCATTGACTACATAGTAGGACGCAGTAGGTAGAGGCGCAACTCATTCGAAGCGCCCCGGTTCGCTGCACTGATCGGTGACACCGGTGCTAGCTCGCCCGCACGGCGGCCTGGAAGGATGGCCCTGTGCCTGAAACCTGCCCCGCGAGCGCCGAGGCGACGTCGTGCGCCTCGCCCGAGGCCGCGAGCCCGGTGTGACGCTGGTGCAGATCGCCGTCGGCTTCGGCATCCGTGTCGTGCGCTGTCGACGTGGATGCGCCAGGCTGACGTCGATCCCGGTGCGAAGCCGGGAACCTCCACCGATGAGGGCACGAAACTGCGCGAGGCTGATCGCTGGATCGAGTTCCTGAACCCGGAGCAGGAGGTCTTGCCGGGCGGGTGATGGCCGAGCGGACCTCCTGACGGATCCGCTCGGACACGGGCTGGTGGAGTGTGTCCGCCGAGCGTCGCAGCGAGAACGGGCGGCGCAGTAGGAACGGCAGGCGCCCTGGGTCGCCTGTTCACGGCGACCTCGTCCAGCGTGTCTGCCCCCGGGTTCGGTGCCCCCACCGCCAGGGCGTCCGAGAAGCTCCGGTTCACCGCCCCTCCCGCGAGCGTGCGGTGCCTCCCCTGGCACCTCACGGCCGAGAGCGAGTTCCACCTCCGCGTCGTCGAAGGCGCCCTTCCCGGTGGGTCGTCGGGTGCTTCATCGACATGCGGCTGAACTGCCGACCGGTGGTCAACGCGCTGCCCGGTGCTGGTCCGCCGCGTCCAGGGCATGCGTGTGGCCGGTTGCGTGATCCGCAGCGACCGCGGGCCGCAGGACAACGTCTTCGACCGTCGATCCCGGGCCGCTCGGGAGGAGTTGCGCATCGCTATCGGGACCTGGACCGAGTGGACCTGCCACTGGCGCCGTCGGCAGCCCCTCTGTCCCCTCGGCGAAGCTGTCGCCGCCAGCGTCGGGCAACTGGCCGCTGCGATCGTCGGGGTCGACCGGCAACCGCGAGGCCGCACGACGGACCTCCTGATCACCGCCAGGGCCCACGCGCGCGGCGCTCGGTCCGGAGCCCGGCAGAGCTGTCGTGAGCGTCTACCCCCTCGGTGCGCGTCGGGTCCTGATGGGCGCGGCAGGGGATGCGGTCACATCGACGTCCAGTTCTCGACCAGCGCGGTCACCGCCTGCACCGGTGGCAGGTGCGCCGACACCGTCACGTTCAGAGCTCAGCCGGCATGTGGAGCGCGCTGGAGGTCGCGGCGGTCCTCGGAGGGGGGCGACGGCAGGGCAGGTGGGTCAGGGGCTCGTCCCAGCTCTCATCGCGGCTCTCGCCGTCGGTCGGCTCCTCACGGCTTCGACGGTGCCAGCCCGTTGCGTTGACCGCTTCCGCGCAGGTGCGGGGCGACCCGGGTGTCCGACGGTCCACCGGTCACCACCGTGTCGCGCTGCGTCCGCGAGCACGGGGGGCGTCAGGGGGGCTGTGCCGCGGTACCCCGCCGTGGTGCCGCCACCGGTCCCGGTGCGTCTCAGCAGTGCAGCACCGCCGGCAGCACCGATCCACGTGCCGGGACGCGTGACCACCATCAGCCTCCTGCGGGGAGGTGCTGGGTGCACGGCTGCAGCAGGTCCTCGACCTCGCGCCGGGCCGGGACCGAAGCGCTTCCAGGTGCTCGCGTCCGGCGTCGAGCGCGCCGGCGGGTCGCCGTGCGTGGGTGAGCGTTCAGTCGCACCGGAGCGCTCGGGGTGGCCCGCTCGACCGCGCGCTCGTCGCCGGCGCGGACCGGTGGGCGCCGCGACCGCTTCCTGCAGATCGGCTCGATGCCGGTGAGGAGGTCTTCAGCGTGGTCGCTCCCGGCTCCACGCACGTGCCGCCGTTCGGACGCGATCACGGTGGATCACGACGTCACCTAGGTCCACGGGACTGGTCCTGATCGCCGATCGAGGTTCTGCCCCGCCCTCGCGCGTCAGCGGAAGACGACCGTGCGGTGCCCGTCGAGCAGCACCCGGTGCTCGGCGTGCCAGCGCACCGCGCGCGCCAGCGTGCGGGCCTCCACGTCCTGGCCCAGGCGCACCAGCTCGCCCGGGGTGTGGCGGTGGTCGACGCGCTCGATCTCCTGCTCGATGATCGGGCCCTCGTCGAGGTCGGCGGTCACGTAGTGCGCCGTCGCGCCGATGATCTTCACGCCGCGCGCGTGGGCCTGGTGGTAGGGGCGGGCGCCCTTGAAGCTCGGCAGGAACGAGTGGTGGATGTTGATGGCCCGCCCGGACAGCTCCCGGCACAGGCCGTCGGACAGGATCTGCATGTAGCGCGCCAGCACCACCAGCTCCACGTCCAGCTCGGCGACCAGCTCCAGCAGCCGCGCCTCGCCGGCCTCCTTGGAGGCGGCGTCCCCCGTCACCACCGGGACGTGGTGGAAGGGCACGCCGTAGAACTCCGCCAGCGGGGCCAGGTCGGTGTGGTTGGACACCACCGCGGCAACGTCCACGGGCAGGTCGCCGGAGCGGTGCCGGAAGAGCAGGTCGTTGAGGCAGTGCCCCTGCTTGGAGCACAGCACGAGGGTGCGCAGGCGGGCGGCGGCGTCGCGCAGGTCCCACGTCAGCTGGAAGCGGGCGGCGACGACGCCGACGGTCTCGCGCAGCGCCTCGTCGCTGGCGGCGGCGTCGAAGGCGACCCGCATGAAGAACAGCCCGGTATCGGGGTCCCCGTACTGCTGGCTCTCGGTGATGTTGGCGTCCAGCGCCACGAGGGCCCCCGTGACGGCGTGGACGATGCCGGGGCGGTCGGGGCAGGACAGGGTCAGGACCCTCGGGCGTGCGCTCACGGGGGTGAAGCCTATGGTGAGCGGGTGCCAGAACCCGCCGCGGCGACCCTCGCGGTGCACGCCGGCGCCACCGTCTTCTCCGACGCCAAGAGCACCCTGGTGCAGACGGGCCCGCGCCCGCTCGTGCCGGGCGGTTCGGGTGCCGAGCAGCTGCGCCGCACCGCCCGCGCCCTCGAGGAGGAGCCCGAGGGGGTGCTCGTCGCCGGGGCGGTGCCCTTCGACCTGTCCGCGCCGGGAGCGCTGCGCGTGGGTCCCGCGGTGCGCACCCGGGGCCCGCTGACGCCGGACGCCGCCCGCGTCGTGCGCCCGGCGACGGTGGCGCGCAGCCGCCCGCACCCCTCGCCGGCGCGGTACGCGGCGGCGGTGCGCGAGGCGCTGGCGCGCATCGAGTCCGGCGACGTGCAGAAGGTGGTGCTGGCCCGCTCCCTGGAGCTGACCGCCCTGGTGGACTGGTCGGTGCCCGACCTGGTGGCCGAGCTGGCCGCGCGCAACCCCGCGGCCACGACGCTGGCGGTGCCGGTGGACGACCCGGCGCAGGCCGGGGGCCGCTGGCTGGTCGGCGCCAGCCCCGAGCTGCTGCTGCGCCGGCGGGGGCCGAGCGTGCTGCTGCGCCCGCTGGCGGGGTCGGTGCCGCGCTCGCCGGAGCCGGAGGAGGACCTGCGCCGCGCGGACGCGCTGATGGCCTCCGACAAGGACCGCCGCGAGCACGCGTACGTGGTGGAGGCGGTGGTGGAGACGCTGCGGCCGCTGTGCCGCACGGTCAGCGCACCGGAACCGGAGCTGCTGGCGACGCCGACGGTGTGGCACCTGGCCACCCGGGTGACGGCCCTGCTGAACGACACCACCACCACGTCGGTGGACCTGGTGGCGGCGCTGCACCCCACCCCGGCGGTCGGCGGGTCCCCGCGCCGGGCGGCGGCGCAGGTGATCCGCGAGGTCGAGGAGGTCGACCGCGGCTGCTACGCGGGTGCGGTCGGCTGGCAGGACGGCGACGGCGACGGCGAGTGGGTCGTGGGGGTGCGCTGCGCGGAGGTCGCCGGGCGGCTGCTGCGCATCCTGGGCGGTGCGGGGATCGTGGCCGGTTCCGACCCGGACGCGGAGGTGCGCGAGACGGCGGCGAAGATGCGCACGGTGCTGGAGGCGGCCGTGCGCCGCTGAGCAGCGCACCACCGGCCGGTGCGCTGCTGCCTCGTGCTGCGCTGGGCTAGGCTGGCCGCGCCGCGACTGGCGAAGGTGGTCACCACCGGGGAGCGGCAACGGGCGGCTCGCGCAGCGGGCTCGCCCGCCGTTCACGGGGTCGTCCGCCTGGGCCTCGCGTCGCCACCGCCGCCCGAGCCAGAGGAGCGCAACGTGACCGACGTCCTGCCCACCCCCACCGCGGCCGCGGGGGTCACCGACCGGCCGCTGTCCGAGGTCGACCCGGAGATCGCCGCGGTCCTCGACGCCGAGCTGGGCCGTCAGCGCGACACGCTGGAGATGATCGCCAGCGAGAACTTCGCGCCGCGCGCCGTCCTGCAGGCCCAGGGTTCGGTGCTGACCAACAAGTACGCCGAGGGCTACCCGGGCAAGCGCTACTACGGCGGCTGCGAGCACGTCGACGTCGCCGAGGAGCTGGCCCGCACCCGCGCGAAGGAGCTGTTCGGCGCCGAGCACGCCAACGTGCAGCCGCACTCCGGCGCCAGCGCGAACGCTGCGGCCATGCACGCGTTCATCCGCGGCGGCGACGGCATCCTGGGCCTGGAGCTGGCCCACGGCGGCCACCTCACCCACGGCATGAAGATCAACTTCTCGGGCCGCATGTACGACGTCTCCGCCTACGGGGTGGACCCGCAGACGTTCCGCGTGGACATGGACGTCGTGCGCGCCACGGCGCTGTCGGCGCGGCCCAAGCTCATCATCGCCGGCTGGTCGGCGTACCCGCGGCAGCTCGACTTCGCCGCGTTCCGCGAGATCGCCGACGAGGTCGGCGCGCACCTCATGGTGGACATGGCCCACTTCGCGGGCCTGGTCGCCGCCGGGCTGCACCCCTCGCCGGTCCCGCACGCGCACGTGGTCACCTCCACCGTGCACAAGACCCTCGCCGGGCCCCGCTCGGGCCTGATCCTCACCACCGGCGAGTTCGCGAAGAAGATCGACTCCGCGGTGTTCCCCGGCCAGCAGGGCGGCCCGCTCATGCACGTCGTGGCCGCCAAGGCCGTGGCGTTCAAGGTGGCCGGCTCAGAGGAGTTCCGCGAGCGCCAGGAGCGCACCCTGGAGGGCGCGAAGATCATCGCCGAGCGCCTCACCGCGGCCGACGCGAAGCAGGCCGGCGTGTCCGTCCTGACCGGCGGCACCGACGTGCACCTGGTGCTGGTGGACCTGCGCGAGTCGCAGCTGGACGGCCAGCAGGCCGAGGACCGCCTGCACGAGGTCGGCATCACCGTGAACCGCAACGCGGTGCCGTTCGACCCGCGCCCGCCGATGGTCACCTCCGGCCTGCGCATCGGCACCCCGGCGCTTGCCACCCGCGGCTTCGGCGCGGCGGAGTTCACCGAGGTCGCCGACGTCATCGCGCAGGCCCTGAAGCCGCAGTTCGACGCGGAGGCGCTGCGCGCGCGCGTGGCGAAGCTGACCGAGGCGTTCCCGCTGTACCCGGCCGCGGAGACCTTCGCGTGAGCGCGGTCGTCCTCGACGGCAGGGCCGCCGCGGCGGCCGTGAAGGCCGACCTGAAGGAGCGCGTGGCGGTGCTGCGCGAGCGCGGCGTCGTGCCGGGCCTGGGCACCGTCCTGGTCGGTGACGACCCCGGCTCGGCGTCGTACGTGCGCGGCAAGCACCGCGACTGCGCCGAGGTCGGCATCTCCTCGATCCAGGTGGAACTGCCCGCCACCGCCACCCAGGGCGAGATCGAGTCGGAGATCGCGCAGCTGAACGCGAACCCGGACTGCACCGGGTTCATCGTGCAGCTGCCGCTGCCCAAGGGCGTCGACGCCAACCGGGTGCTGGAGATGGTCGACCCGGCCAAGGACGCCGACGGCCTGCACCCGACGAACCTGGGCCGGCTGGTGCTGCGGGTGGGCGAGGAGATCACCTCGCCGCTGCCGTGCACCCCGCGCGGCGTCATCGACCTGCTGCTGCGCCACGACGTCCCGCTGGACGGTGCGGAGGTCGTCGTCGTGGGGCGCGGGGTCACGGTGGGCCGCCCCATCGGGCTGCTGCTGACCCGCCGGCACCCCAACGCCACGGTCACCCTCTGCCACACCGGTACCAGGGACCTCGCCGCCCACCTGCGCCGCGCCGACGTGGTCGTCGCGGCGGCGGGCGTTCCGGGTCTGGTGACGAAGGACGTCGTCAAGCCGGGCGCCGCGGTCCTCGACGTGGGCGTCTCGCGCGTGCCGGACCCGGTCACGGGCAGGGCGAAGCTGACCGGGGACGTCGCCCTCGACGTGGCCGAGGTCGCCGGGTTCATGGCCCCCAACCCCGGCGGGGTGGGGCCGATGACGCGCGCGCTGCTGCTGACGAACGTGGTGGAGAGCGCCGAGCGGGCCGCCGGCCTGCGCTGACGCACCGCAGCGGCGCGTCACGGGCGGCGATCGCCCGTGCGGCCCGCGGGTGACGAACCTTGCGGTCGTGTGACGTCGGGCCGCTCGGCGCATGACCCGCCGGGGGCGGGGGGTACTGGTCCTGGCATGGACCTCGCCCCCGCCCCGAGCCCCACCCGCCGCGAACTGCTCGACCTGGCCCGTGAGCGCGGCGTCCCCGGGCGCGACCGGATGACGAAGGGTGAGCTGGCCCGGCACCTGGCCGGCGGCGCCACCGCGCAGGACGCGCCGGAGGCGGGGACGAACGCCGAGACCCACCCGGACCGCCAGCCCCCGATCGCCTCTCGGCTGGAGCCGTTCCGGCGCCTCGCGCAGGCCCGCGCGGACGGCGACATGGTGCTGCTGCCGCGCGTCCTGACCGGTGACGACCGGCGCGTCCACGTGCGCCAGACGATCCGGGAGGACCACCAGGTCCGCATCGCCCGCGGCGACGAGGAGTCTCGGGCGAAGTTCGACAAGCTCGCCGGTTCGCTGTTCAGCTTCTTCCGCGGCACGAGCCTGCTGTTCTACCGCGACATGGCCGGTGAGGACGCCTGGATGCCCACGGTCCTGGCAGCCGGTGACGTGCACCCCGACAACTTCGGTGTCCTGCCCAACCGCGACGAGGTGCCGGTCTTCGGCATCGACGACCACGACGAGGCGTTCTTCGCCCCGTTCACCTGGGACCTCAAGCGCGGCGCCACGGGTTTCGTCCTGGCCGCCGACGAGCTGGGGGGGAAGGGCCGCGGCAAGCAGCAGCGGATCGCCCGGGCGTTCGTGGAGGGCTACGTGGAGGCGATCGGCTCCTACGCCACCGAGGAGAACGAGCTCGAGCACGAGCTGCGCCGCGACAACTCCCCGAAGCTCGTCCGGGACCTCATCGACGACGCCCTGTCCCCGGGCCGCGCCCGGTGGCTGGCCGAGGGCTACCTCGACGAGCACCGCCGCGGGTTCAAGGCCAGCAAGAAGCTCGTGCCGGTCTCCAGCCGGCGCGAGGAGTTCCAGGGCGTCGTCGACCGGTACGTCGCCGCCAACGACCTCGACGTGCCCGAGCGCACCGCGGGGATGCGGGTGAAGGACGTCGCCGAGCGCAAGGGGCAGGGCACCGCGTCCCTGGGCCTGACCCGCTACTACGTCCTCGTCGAGGGGTGCACGGGCGACGGCACCGACGACGTGGTGCTGGAGTTCAAGCAGGCCCGTCGTTCCGCCCTGGACGGGCTGGTGCCGCCGTCCGACTTCGACTCCTCCGGCCACGGCGACCGGGTGGCGCACGCCCAGCGGGCCCAGCTGGCGCGCGCTGACGTCTTCTACGGCAGCGTCGAGCACGACGGGCTGAGCCTGCTGGTGCGCGAGCGCTCACCGCTGCGCAACTCCCTGGACCTGGGAGCCCTGTCCACCTCGCAGTGGGTGCAGTACGCCCGGGTCTGCGGAGGTGTCGTCGCGCAGGTGCACGCCCTGTCCGACGAGGGCGGCGGGCTGGACCACGACGTGGAACCGGCGATCACCGCCGCGATCGGTCCGGAGGAGCTGTTCGTCGACGACGTCGTGCGGTTCGCCGGTGAGGCCGCCGAGCGCGCCCGCGCCGACCACGCCGCCTTCCGCGCCGACCACGCGCTGGGGGCCTTCCGCCGGGTGGACGTCGTCTACCGCTGAGCGCGCCCCGGGGTGCTCGGCTGCCGGGTGGCCCCCCTGCCGGGCCGGCGCCCGGCCGGCGGGAGGATGGGCGGGTGCTCACCGTCGCCACCGTCAACGTCAACGGCATCCGCGCCGCCGCGCGCCGCGGCATGGCCTCCTGGCTCGCCGAGCGCGACCCGGACGTGCTGTGCCTGCAGGAGGTCCGCGCCCCCGACGAGGTCCTGGGCGCGGTGCTCGACGAGGCCCTGGGCGAGGGCTGGCACGTCGCGCACTGCGAGCCCACCGACGCCGGCACCAAGGGCCGCGCGGGCGTCGCGGTCGCCACCCGGCTGCCGGTGGGGGAGCAGCGCACCGCCCTGCACCCGCGCTTCGACGGCGCCGGCCGCTGGGTGGAGCTCGACGTCGAGACGCCGTCGGGCACGGTGACGGTGGTGTCGGTGTACGTGCACACCGGCGAGGCGGGAACCCCCAAGCAGGACGACAAGACCGCGTTCCTCGACGCGGTGACCGAGCGGCTGGAGCAGTTGCGCCGCAGCGGGAACCACGCCGTCGTGTGCGGCGACTACAACGTCGCCCACCGGAACGAGGACATCAGGAACTGGAAGGGCAACCTGAAGAAGGCGGGTTTCCTGCCCGAGGAGCGGGCGTACTACGACCGCTGGTTCGAGGCGGGCTGGGTGGACGTGGTGCGTTCCCTGCACCCCGGGGTGGAGGGTCCGTACTCCTGGTGGAGCTGGCGCGGCCAGGCGTTCGACCGCGACACCGGCTGGCGCATCGACCTGCACGTGGCGACCGAGGACCTCGCGGCGCGCGCGAGCGCCGCGGTGGTGGACCGCGCCGCCTCCTACGCGGAACGCTTCAGCGACCACGCCCCGGTCGTCGTCACCTACGACGTCTGACGCGCTCGCGCCACAGCCGCCACGCCCCGGTGCCCCACAGCGCCCACGCCACCAGCACCGGCTGGAACGCCAGGCGCACGGCGCGGGCGGTGTCGGAGTCCAGGCCGAACGCGTCGGTGCGGGTCACCAGCTGCGAGACGTTGCCGGGGAAGACCGCGACGAAGAACACCGCGGTCGTGGCGCCGACGACGGCACGCGCCGGCTGGCGCCAGGTGAGCAGCAGCGCCCCGCCGAGCGCGAGCTCGACGACCCCGGAGGCGAGGACGACGAGGTCCGGGTCCAGCGGGAGCCACGGCGGCACCTGCGCCTGGAACTCCTGCCGCAGCGTGGTCAGGTGGCCGGTGCCGGCACCGGCCAGCGCCAGGCCGAGAGCGGCCTGCGCGACGGCGCGCACGGCGCGGGAGCGCGGGGCCGGGCGCGCGTCGTCGGGCGCGCTCACGCCGTGACGGTCTCGAGGGTGACCTCGACGTTGCCGCGGGTGGCGTTGGAGTACGGGCAGACCCGGTGGGCGGCCTCGACGAGCTCCTCGGCCGCCGCCTGCTCCAGCCCGCCGAGCTCGACGTGCAGGGTGACCTCCAGCCCGAAGCCGCCGGCGCCGTTCGGGCCGATGCCGACCTCGGCGGTCACCGCGGAGTCGGTGAAGGTGCTCCCCCGCTCGCGGGCGACGGACTTCAGCGCGCTGTGGAAGCAGGCGGCGTAGCCGGCGGCGAAGAGCTGCTCGGGGTTCGTGGCGCCGCCGGGACCGCCCATCTCGCGGGGGAGGGCGAGGTCGAGGTCGAGCAGGCCGTCGTCGGTGCGGGCGTGGCCGGCGCGGCCCTCACCGGTGGCGGTGGCGACGGCGGTGTAGATCGCGGGCACGGGGTCCTCCGAAGGAGTAGAGAGAACGTTCGTTCTCCCTCAGTGGACACCGGTGGGCCGCCCGGGTCAAGCGGGCGCGGGCGCGGTTACCGTGGTCGGGTGACGACGGCGGTGAACGAGCACCCGCGCGCCGCGCGCCCCTCCGCGGCCCGGGACCGGCTGGTGCGCACCGCGTCCGCGCTGTTCTACGCCGAGGGGGTGCGCGCGGTCGGCGTCGACCGCGTCGTCGCCGAGGCCCGCGTGACCCGCGCGACCTTCTACCGGCACTTCCCCGGCAAGGAGGACCTGGTCGTCGCCTACCTCCGCGCGGTCGACGCCGTGGTGCGCGAGCAGGCCGGTCCCGTGCCGGAGGGCGCCGCGGCCGCGGCGGACTGGCTGCGCGGGCTGTCCGGGCGGCTCTCGCAGGAGCTGTGCGGCAGCGGCTTCCGCGGCTGCCCCTTCATCAACGCCGCCGCCGAGCACCCCGACGCGACCGGCCCCGTCCGCCGGGCCGTGCAGGTCCACCGGCGGTGGCTGACGGACACCGTCGCCGGGGCCTTCGAGCGCTCCGGCCACCCCGACCCGGCCGCGGCGGCGCAGCGCTGGCTCGTGCTGCGCGACGGTGCCACGGTCGCCGGCTACCTCGCCGACCCCGCCGCGGCCGCCGAGGCGCTGCGCGCCGGTGTGGAGGAGCTGCTCGCCGTCCGCTGAGCGGGGCCGCCGCCGCCCGTGCCCGCCCGTCGCACGGGCGGCGCACAGGATCACCACCGAACGTCCGACCTACCCGCGCCGCACGACCGACCCGCGAGGGCGCGCGGAGTGGTTGTCTGGCGTCGTGCTGACCACGGACGTCCCGGCGATCGAGTGCGCCGGGCTGAGCAAGGGGTTCGGCGAGGTGCGCGCGCTGGACGGCCTGACCGTCGCCTTCACCGCTCCCGCCACCGGCCTGCTGGGCGCCAACGGCGCCGGCAAGTCCACGTTCATGCGCGCCGCCCTCGGGCTGGTGCGGCCGGACTCCGGGACGCTGCGCGTGCTGGGGATGGACGCGGCCCGCGAGCGCGGCGAGGTGCGCCGGCGGGTGGGGTTCATGCCCGAGCACCCGTGCCTGCCGCTGGACATGTCGGCGCAGGAGGTGTGCGTGCACCTGGCCCGGCTGCGCGGGCTGGGGCGGCGCGACGCGGTGCGCCGCGCCAGCGAGGTGCTGTTCGCGGTCGGGCTGGAGGAGGAGCGCCGCCGGCCGGTGGGCACGTACTCGCTGGGCATGCAGCAGCGCACCAAGCTCGCGCAGGCGCTCGTGCACGGCCCGGAGCTCGTGCTGCTGGACGAGCCGACGTCGGGGCTGGACCCGGCGGGGCGCGAGGAGATGCTGCAACTGGTGCGGCGGCTCTCGCGCGACCTGGGGGTGCGGGTGGTGACCAGCTCGCACGTGCTGGACGACGTGGAGCGCACCTGCGACGAGGTCGTCGTGCTGCGCGCCGGTGCGCTGGCCGCGCAGCGCCCCGTGGCGGTGGGCCACGACCCCGGCGGCGCGGTGCGGGTGAGCGTCGGCGGGGACGTCGCGGCGTTCGCGGCCGCGCTGGCGCAGCGGCTGGAACCGCTGGGGGTGCGCGTCGCGCCGACGCCGGCGGGGGAGGTGGGGCTCAGCGCCGGCACGGACGCGGCGCTGGACGCGGTGCGGGACCTGGCCGCCGAGCAGGGCCGTGCGCTGGTGCGGCTGGTGAGCTCCGGGCGCGGCCTGGAGGACGTGGTGCTGGACGCGATGGAGGGGCGCGGTGAGCGGACCGGTGGCTGAGGTGCCGAGCGGGGCGTTCGACGGGGTTCCGGGCGGGGTGCCCGGCGGAGCGGGGGCGCCCCGGGCGGTGCTGCACGACGTGCGGTACTCGCGGTTCACGGGTGCGCTGCGCCCGCGGCGCAGCGCGGTGGGCGCGCTCGTGGCGGCGGGGGTGCGCCGGCCGCTGGGGCTGCGGCGCAGCGCGGGCGCGAAGGTGTGGCCGTTCCTGCTGCTGGCGGTGGCGTACATGCCGGCGCTGGCGGTGGTGGCGGTGCCGCTGCTGGTGCCGCAGGTGGGGGTGCAGCCCACCGAGCTCATCGGCTACCCGCAGCTGCTGGCGACGAACTCGGTGGTGGTGCTGGCGTTCGTCGCCACCGCGGTGCCCGCGGTGCTCACGCGCGACCGGCGCGACCGGGTGCTGTCGCTGTACTTCGCCACGGCGCTCTCGCGCGCGGAGTACGTGCTGGGGATGGCGCTGTCGGCGGTGGCGCTGCTGCTGCTGATCGTGCTGGGGCCGGCGCTGGTGCTGTTCGTCGGCTCGATCGCCACGGCGGACGACCCGGGGCGCTGGTTCGCCGACTCCGCCGGGGACCTGCCGCGCATCCTGCTGGCCTCGCTGGTGGTGGTGCTGCCGAACGCGGCGCTGGGGCTGGCGGTGGCGTCGCTGACGTCGCGGCGGGTCGTGGCCGTGGGCGGCTACCTGGCGGTGGTGCTGGTGGGGCCGGTGCTGACCCGCCTGGTGGCGGTGGTCGTGGAGGCGGACTGGCCGCTGGCGTTCGACCCGGCCGGCGGCCCGGTGCTGCTGGCGACGACGGTGGTGGACGGCTCGCCCGCTCCGCAGGGCGCGCTGGCGTGGGTGGTGTGGGCGGCGCTGGTCGTCGCGGGCTCGGCCGTCCTGGTCGGCCGCTACGGCAGGGGGGAGGACGCGTGAGCGCGACGGTGAGCGGAACAGCGGGCGGCCCGGTGGGCGCGGTGGGGGGTGCGTCGGCGCGCGCCGTGGTGGAGGTGGACGGCGTCAGCCGCTGGTTCGGCGACACGGTGGCCCTGTCGGACGTGTCGTTCTCCCTGGGGCCGGGCGTCACCGGCCTGCTCGGGCACAACGGCGCGGGCAAGTCCACGGTGCTCTCGCTGCTGGCGGGGGTCGTGCGGCCCAGCCAGGGGCGGGTGCGGGTGCTGGGCGGCGACCCGCACGCCGAGCAGGGCGTGCACCGCGCCCTGGGCGTCGTGCCCGACGGGGAGGGCACCTGGGCGCACGCCACCGCCCACGCCCAGGTGGCGTTCCTGGCCCGCCAGCGCGGTGTGCGGGACGCTTCCTCGGCGGCCGCGGCCGTGCTGCGCCGGGTGGGCCTGGGCGAGGCCGCGCACCGCCGGGTGGGCGGCTTCTCCAAGGGGATGCGCCAGCGGGTGCGCCTGGCGCAGGCCCTCGTGCACGACCCGCAGGTGCTGCTGCTGGACGAGCCGTTCAACGGCCTGGACCCCGCGCAGCGCCGCGCCGACGTGGACCTGGTGGCGGCCCTCGGCGAGGAGGGGCGCACGGTGCTGGTGTCCTCGCACGTGCTGGCCGAGGTGGAGCGGATGGCGCAGCGGGTGCTCGTCGTCGTCAACGGCCGCCTGGTCGCCGAGGGGGAGCCCGCCGCGATCCGCGACCTGCTGGTGGACCGCCCGCGCAGCGTCCACCTGGACGGCCCGCGCGTGCTGGAGCTGGCCGGGCTGCTGCTGGCGGAGGGCGTCGTGGAGTCCGTGCAGCGCGACGCGAGCGGTCGCGGCGGCGTGCTGGTGCAGGCGCCGCGCGCCACCGCGCTGGCCGAGGCGGTGCCGGCGCTGGCGCGGCGGGTGGGCGCCACCCTGCGGCGGGTGGAACCGGTGGGTGAGGACCTGGAGAGCACGTTCGCGCACCTGGTGCGCCGGGCGAGGGGAGCGGGCAGGTGAGCGCCACGACGGGTGCGACGACGGGCGGGACGGCGGGCGGGGGCGGGACGGCGGGCGGCGCCGCGCGGGTCCGGGGCGGCTCCGGGGGGTTCTCCACGACCCTGTTCGGCTTCTCGCTGCGGGGCCTGCTGGTGCGCGGGCGCACCGCGGCGCTGGCGCTGCTGCCGCTGGCGGTGGCGGCCGTGGCCGTGGTGGTGCTGGCCGCCACCAGCGTGCCCGCCCGCTACGGGCTGCAGACGACGCTGGCGGGGGACCTGCTGGTGGGGCTGGTGGTGCCGATCGTCGCGCTCGTGCTGGGCACCGGCGCGTTCGGCGACGAGCGCGAGAGCGGCACGCTGCCGCTGCTGCGGAACCTGGTGCGGCCCCGCTGGCACGTCGTGGTGGCGCGCACGGCGGCGGCCTGGGTGTCCACGGTCGTGGTGTGCGTGCCGGCGGTCGTGGCGTGCGCGGTGGTGGGGACCTCGATCAGCCTGCCCGCCGGCGAGGTGGTCGCCGGCCTGGTGCTGGCCACGGCGCTGACCTCGGCGGCGTACTGCGCCCTGTTCGTGCTGCTGTCGCTGCTGGCGCGGCGCGGCCTGCTGGCGGGCCTGGCCTACGTGGTGCTGTGGGAGACGTTCCTGGCGGGGCTGGCGCCCGCGCTGCGGGGGCTGTCGATCGGCTCCTACGGCCGCCGCGTCGTCACCCTCGCCACCCCCGGCGACGTGCCGCTGGGCACGGTCGCCGCCTCGGGGGTGACGACGTCGGCGCTGGTGCTCGCCGGGGTGGCCGTCGTGGCGGTCGTGCTGGCGTCGTGGCGGCTGCAGCGCATGGACGTCACCTCCGACGGCGGCTGAGGGCGCTCAGCCGGCCGTCGCCGGGTCCACCAGCTCGCCGCGTCGCGAGCGCCGGGCCAGCGCCACGAGCAGCGGGACCTTGACCCACCCGGACAGCAGGACGGCCGCCGCCGCCACCGCCGCGACGGCGGTGGCGCCCGTCAGGGCCCCGGCGGCCACCAGCCCGAGCAGGACCGCGCCGCTGGACGTGCAGGTCACCTCCGTGGACGCGGTCCCGAAGCCCTGCAGGCGCCCCCCGACCGGTCCGGCGTCCAGGCGGAAGGCGCCGGGCACGCGCGCCGGCCTCGGCGAGGCCGGGTGCTCCGGGTCCACCAGGGAGATCTCCCCGCCGGGGTCGGCCGCCCCCGGCCACGGCACGGACGCCGGCCCCTCGCCGCGGGCGGGCAGCAGGGGGACGCCGAGCGCGTCGGCCAGGTCCTGGTCGTCGCCGGGCCCCGCGCACCAGTCGCGCACCGGCAGGGCGGCCAGGAGCAGTCCGCCGGCCGTCTCCAGCAGGACGTGGTCGCGGTCCCCGCCCGGGCGCACCCGGCGCACGGCGGCGACGGCCTGCGCACCGGCGCCCGGGATCCAGCGCTGGGTGCCCAGGTGCCGCAGGACCAGGTCCCCGCGGGTGTCGCGGCCGATGCCGGCGCTGCCGGGGCGACCCATGCGCGTCGCCCCGGGGACCCTGCGCGGCGTCCACACGCGCTCCAGCACCCGGCCGGTGCGCAGCTCGCGCAGCAGCACGGGCGACTGGCGGACGGTCACGGCGGTGGCGGCGGCGAGCGCGGGCAGCAGCCACAGCACCAGGGCCGCCCGGACGGGCCAGGTGGTGCCGCCGGTCCACCCCGCCACCAGCCCCGCGAGGAGCAGGGGGGTGAGGGCGAGGTGCAGCCGGGCGAGCCGCCGCACGACGCGCGCGGTGCGCCGCCAGGGCGCGTCGGGCAGCTCGACGCGCCGCGCACCGGCCAGGCCGCCCCGCGCGGTGACGTCGGCGTGCGCGGCGCGCGCGCCGGCGTCGGGGGACAGGACGCGCACCGGGACACCGGCCTCCGCGAGCACGTCGAGCCAGCCGGACGCCTCGGCGGCCTGGCGCACGTCGCGCAGGTCGACGTCGAAGCCGGTGCCCAGCGGGTACCCGCCGGGCGGTTGCGGCGCCTCCTGCCGCGGGGTGGCCCAGTACAGCCCGCCGCGCGGGGAGGCGCGTTCCGCCGTCTCGCGCAGGCGCCCCCACTCGTCGAGGTCGACGACGTGGCGCACGCGCCCGGCGGTGCGCAGCAGCAGCACGCCCCAGTCGCCGCCGAGGTCGCGGCGCACGTCCTGTCCGGCGCCGCGCAGGTCGACGAGGAGGGCGTCGACGACGGGGTCGGCACCGCCGAGCTCGAAGCGCTGCTCGCGGCCGGTGCCGGTGAGGACGATCGCGCCGTCGCGGTACCGCGCCCGGCACCGGGCGGCCACCCAGCGCCAGGGCCGGTCCCGGTCGGCGGGGACGGCCACGGCGCCGGGTGGCCGCACGGTGCGGGTGGGGTCCTCGCTGCTGAGCCGGGTCACGGTGTGCTCCTCGTCCTGTCCACCCCCGGGGTGGCGGAGGTGGTGGGGGTGGCGGGTCGGTGCGGGGTGTCCGTCGCCCGGTCAGCGCACGTGGACGGCGACCGACCGGGCGAGCTCGTCCACGGCCCGCTCCGTCCCCGGGGCCGGTGCGAGCACCGACCAGGCCGCGCGCAGGAGCACGCGGGTGCGCTCGTCGGCGTCGGGGCGCACGACGTGCGTGAGTTCCGCCCACCCCTCGTGGGGGTCCCCGCCGGTGGCGGGCGCGACGCCGGTGAGGAGCCGCACGGCGGCGCCGGCCGGCAGCCGCACCGGTGTCGCGGTGCCCGCGGCGGCAGGCCCGGGGCGCTGCGCGCGGGCGGCCAGGTCGTCGGCCTCGGCCACCGCGTCCGGGTCCGCGGCCACCTGCGCGAAGGCCCACGCCGTCGCCGGGCGGCACCCGTCGGGCAGGTGCGCCAGCGCCACGCCCGGCCCGTCACCGAGCACGTCGCGGGCCTGCTCGACGAGGGCGGCCAGGTACCCGCTGGCCCGCGCCGCGGACGGGTCGTCGCCGGCGTCCCCGCCACCGGCGGTGCCCGTCCAGCGGTGCGCGGCGAGCGCCCACCCGGCGGCGTCCACGGTGCGCTCGCGCGGCAGCACGAGCCAGCCCTGCGCCCCCAGCTCCAGCCGCACCCCGCGCTCGCGCGGTCCGGCCGTCACGCCGCCGCCTCCCCGGTCCAGCGCAGCGAGCGCGCGATCACGTCGAACAGCTCCACGAGGGGCTCCTCCAGGGGGCCGGGGACGGTGGTGCCGGCCAGCACGAGCACCGCCGGCGACAGGCCCGGCGCGGCGGGGACGGGCACGAAGTGCTCCAGCAGGCAGCAGCGGGCCGCGTCGTCCGCGCCCTGGCCGGCGCCCGTGGTGCGCCGGCGCCGCACGGCGTCCCCGGCGGGCAACCGGCTCACGGTCACGTCGCCGGAGCCGCTCAGGCGCTCGTGCAGCTCCCGCGGCCCCGGCCGGCCCGGCAGCGCGTGCACGAGCAGGGACGCGGGCACCACCACGCCCCCCACGGGCCGCACCGACAGGTGCGCCTCCAGGCCGCCGAGGTCGTGGGCCCGGGAGACCTGCTCGAGCAGCAGGGCGGTGGCGCGCCGGCGTGCCACCGGCTGGTCGTCCAGGCCGGCGAACTGGCGGGCGACGAGGTCGCGCACCACCCGGTCGCGGTGCGGGGAGGTCAGGTCCACCCGGTCCCAGGCGGCCGGGACCGTCAGCCGGTAGCCGAGGCGCTGCGGCGCCGCGGCGCTCACCGGGACACCGCCGCGTCGACGAGCTGACCGGTCCGCTCGGTGACCCCTCCCACCGTCCACGGCGGGTCCTGCCCGTCCGCCGCGGTCAGGTCGTGGGCCGCCTGGTGCGCGCCGTCCAGCGCGAGGCCGACGGTGCGGGCCGCGGTGGCGGCGACCTGCCCGCTCAGCTCCACGGCGCCGGCCCGCCCGGCCAGCACCGTCTGGTGCACGGAGGCGCCGACCACGGAGTCCGCGAAGAGCCCCGCGACCTGCGCGGGGGTCAGCGCCCCCAGCTCGGCGCCGAGGTCCCCGCGCCGCAGCTTCGCGACGGCGTCCGCGCTCTCGCGCCAGGCCTCCCCGGGCACGTCGAGGAACTCGCGCAGGGACGGCGGTCGCAGCCGGGCGTTCGCCAGCGCCAGGCCGGTGGCCGCGTCGGGGTCCCGGGCCCGCCACGCCGCGCGGGTGCGGGCGGTGACGTCGTCCACGGCGTTGCCGGAGATCCCCCAGGCCCGTGCCAGGGCGTTGCGCGCCGGGGTGGAGAGCCGGTCGGTGGCCATGGCCAGGGCGGTGCGCGCCGTGTCCACGGGGGCGCCGGTGGCGAGGCGGCCGTGCACGGACCCGCCCTCGCGGGCGACGCGGGCGGCCATGGCGGTCTGCGCGGCGCGCCCGGCGCGCGCGGCCGTGAAGGCCGTCGAGAGGGTCGGGCCGACCGCCTTCAGGCTCAGCGCGGCGGCCCGGCCGACGCCGAAGGTCAGCAGGCCGACGACGTCGACGGCCAGGTCCACCCAGTCGCCGTCCCCGGAGACGAACAGGGCGGTGTGCAGCAGGAGCGTCAGCACCGACAGGGTCAGGGCGGCCAGGCCCAGGACCGCGGCCAGGGCCTGGCCGACCACGGGGATCCAGCCGACGGACAGGGCCAGCAGACCCAGCGCGGCGGAGACCTTCCCCAGCAGGTCGGCCCACTTCGAGACGTCCTCGGCCCGCTCGTGGACGGCCTGCTGCACGTCGTCCCACCAGGAGTCGGCCAGGGGGTCGCCGTCGCAGGCCTCGTCGATCGCGGTGCGGGCGCGGGCCGCGGCGCGGTCGCGCAGCTCGACGGCCTCCGCCAGCCGCTCCCGGGCGGTCTGCAGATCACCGGCGGCGAGGGCGGCGGCGCGCTGCGCGCTGGAGCGGGCCGAGGTCCGCTCACGCTCGGCCCGGGCGTGGGCGTCGGCGGCCACCGGGTCGGCGGGGTCCGCGGGGGCCGGTGCGGGCGTGGCGTGCGCGGCGGCGACCGCCTCGGCGGCCCGCTGCCGCTCCTCGGCGTCGCGCGCGTCCTGCAGGGCTCGGGCGCTCTCGCTCTGCGCCTCCTCCAGCTCGGGCCAGTAGGCGCCGAGGGCGGCGGCGGTGCGCCGGTAGCGCTCGACCGCACCGGTCAGCCGGGTGGACAGGTCGGTGGCCTTCTCCTCCAGGGCGTCGACGGTCTTCGCGACGGCCGTGCTCGAGCGGGCCAGGTGCCGCAGGGCCCCGGCCTGCTCCTCCAGCCCGCGGGCGACCGCTTCCACGCGCTTCGCGGTCTCGGCCACGGCGACGGGGTCGCCGGGCACGGGGTCGGTCGCGGCCAGGGGGTGCCAGCCGGTGGGCCGGCGGCTCACGCGGCACCGCCCAGGCCCTCGGCGAGCGAGCGCTCGGTGCCGTCGAAGGTGCTCACGCACTCGCGCAGGTGGCCCGCGAACTCCTCGACGGCCCGCCCCAGCTCGTCGCGGCGGCGGGTGGAGGACTCGGCGAACCGGCGCAGCGCCGCGGCCGCGCCGTCGTGCCCGAGGTCGCCGGCGCCGTCGCCGGCGAGGGTGTCGGTGCCGGCCAGCGCGCGGGCGACGGCGTCCAGACCGGTGGCGGCCCTCTCCAGGTCGGTCGTGTCCAGTCGCAGGTCGGGCACGTGCGGTCCTCCCGGGGTCGCGGTGGTGCGCCGGGGTCCCGGGCTCACCCCAGGGTGCCGCCGCGCCCTCCCGGCTCCGGCCGGGGCGTCGGTGCGGGAACCCGACCGGAGCACCGCGCTCGCCCGGACGGAGCGCACGCCGTCGCGCTGCGTCCCCGCTCCCTCACCGTCGACCCGGGTCCGGGGACCGGTCCACCGCCCGGCGGCGGGGTCGCGGCGAGCGCACCGCGTCCGGTGCCACGGCGCCCTGCTCGGCCACGTCCAGCAGGAAGGAGCCGTCGGGGCCGAGGTCGGGCGTGAGCACCAGCCGCCAGGCGGCCGGCGTGCGCGGAACCTCCCCGGCGTCGACGCCGTGGGTGCGCAGCCAGCGCCGGTCGGCCTCCACGCGCGAACGCCACGCGCGCCGGTTCAGCCACCAGGACGCGGCCAGGACCGCGCCGGAGAGCAGCGCGGAGGTCGCCACCGCCGCGACGCCCCACCCGTGCACCCGCTCGATGCTGCCCACCTCCGGCCGCCGCCCGGCCAGCACCGGGCGGACGCGCGGTGAACCGCGGGCGAACGCGCGGGGGAGGCGGTGCCGGTGCGGGCCGGTTCCGCCTCAGGCGTCCCGGCCGGCCCCCACCGAGGGCAGCGCGCGCAGGAACTGCGGCGCCCGCAGGCGCGCTGCGGCGAAGGCGTCGGCCACGGCGGCGGCGACCGTCCCGGCCGCGTCCTGCTCCACCAGGGCGACCGCGGACCCGCCGAACCCGCCACCGGTCATCCGGGCCGCCAGCGCCCCGGCGGCGCGGGCGGTGTCCACCGCGAGGTCCAGCTCCCGGCAGGAGACCTCGTAGTCGTGGCGCAGCGACTCGTGCGAGGCGTCCATCAGCTCGGCGACCTCCCGCACGCGCCCCGCGCGCAGCAGCTCCGCGGTGCGGGCCACCCGCTCGATCTCGGTGACGGCGTGGCGCACCCGCCGCTGCAGCACCGGCGCGCCCGGCTCACCGGCCAGCCGCTCCAGGGCGTCGTCGAGGTCGGCGGGGGCGATCGCCCGCAGGTCCGGCACGCCCAGCACGCGCGCGGCCCGCTCGACGTCGGCGCGGCGCGCGCCGTACTCACCGCCGGAGTGCGAGTGCGCGGCGCGGGTGTCCACCACCAGCAGCGCCAGCCCCGCACCGGCCAGGTCCAGCGGGACGTGCTCGACGGTGTCGTCGCGGGTGTCCAGCAGGATCGCCCCGCCGGCCCGGCAGCGCAGCGAGGCGGCCTGGTCCATGCCGCCCGTGCTGGCGCCGGCCACGACGTTCTCGGCCTGCACGCACGCCCCGGCCAGTTCCGCGCGTCCGGCGTCGTCGGTGGGCAGTTCCGCGAGGTCGGCCAGGGCGATGGCCACCGCGCACTCCAGCGCCGCCGACGACGACAGCCCCGAGCCCAGCGGCACGTGCCCGTCCACGACGGCGTCGAAGCCGTGCTCGTGGCCCATCGCCCACGGCACCCCGGCGACGTACGCGGCCCACCCGGCGGGGGAACCGGGGCCGACCTCGGCCAGGGAGCCCTCCCAGTCCGCCCCCGACTCCTGCGCCGAGCGGACCCGCACGACGTCGTCGTGACGGGGGCTGAGCGCCACGAACGTGCGGTGCGGCAGCGCCAGCGGCAGGCACAGCCCACCGGTGTAGTCGACGTGCTCGCCGATGAGGTTCACCCGCCCCGGCGCCGACCACACGCCCTCCGGGCTCTCCCCGTACGTGTCGCGGTACGCGTCGGCGACGGCCTCGGCGGCCTCGGCGCGCTCCGGGGCCTGGAAGAACGCGGGGGTGCTCACGCGGCCACCTCCCGCAGCCGCGCCGCGACCTTCTCCGGGGTGGTGTCGTTGATCCACGCGGCCATCGCGGACTCCGAGCCGGCCAGGTACTTCACCTTGCCGGGGCCGCGCAGGACGCTGAAGACCTGCAGGTGCAAGCGGAACTCCTCACGCCCGGTGCGCACCGGGGCCTGGTGCCAGCCGGCGATGTACGGCAGCGGGTGGTCGTCGGGGTAGTAGCGGTCCAGCCGGCCCAGCAGGTCCAGGTAGGCGGTGACCAGGTCGGCGCGCTCGGCGTCGTCCAGGGCCGGCAGGTCCGGCACGTCGCGGTGCGGGGCCAGGTGCACCTCCACGGGCCAGCGGGCCGCCGCGGGCACGTACGCGGTCCAGTGCTCGGTCTGCAGGACGACGCGGGTGCCGGCGCGGCGCTCGGCGTCCAGGACGTCGCGGAACAGGTTGCGGCCGGTGGCCGCGCGGTGCTCGGCGGCGCGAGCCAGCATCGTGCGCGTGCGCGGTGTCACGTAGGGGTAGCCGTAGATCTGCCCGTGCGGGTGGGGCAGGGTGACGCCGATCTCCACGCCGCGGTTCTCGAAGCAGAACACCTGCTCCACGCCCGGCGTGCGGGCCAGCCCCTCGGTGCGGTCCACCCACGCCTCCACGACGGTGCGCGCGCGCCGCGGCGGCAGCGTGGCGAACGACCCGGCGCTGTCGCTGGTGAAGCAGATGACCTCGGTGCGGCCGATCCCGGGCCGCACCGGCCACAGCTCCTCGCCGTCCACGAGCCCGGGTTCGCCGCCGACCCGGGTGGAGAAGGAGGGGAAGCGGTTCTCGAACACCACGACGTCGTAGCTGGAGTCGGCGATCTCGGTGGGGAAGCCCCCCGGCACGGTGGGGGCCAGGGGGTCCTGGTCCGGCGGCGGCATGAGGGTGCGGTCGTTGCGGTGCGAGGCCATGGCGATCCAGTCGCCGGTCAGCGGGTCGTACCGCACCTGCGAACCGCCGCGCACGACCTCGTCGGCCGGCGGCAGCGGGCGCGAGTCCACCGCGTCGCGGGGGCGCTCACCGGACAGCCACGGGTCGGTGTCGTCGAAGTGGATGAGCTCGCGGCCGTCGGCCATGCGCGTGGAGGTGCGGCGGAACTCGTGGGTGGCGCTGCGGTGCAGGCCGTCCTCGGGGGCGTGCCCGGGGCCGGGGGTGGTGCTCACGCGTTCTCCTCCTGGGGTGCGGTGGTGCCGGCGGGGACCTCGGCCAGCAGCAGGTGGCCGGTGCGCTCGGCGAGCGCGCGGCGGGCGTCGGCGGGCAGGCCGTCGTCGCTGACGAGGACGTCGACCTCCTCCAGCGTCGCGATCGTGGTCAGGCCCACCACGCCCCACTTCGTGGCGTCGGCCACCACGACGACGCGGGAGGCGGCGGCCACGAGGGCGCGGTCGGTGTCGCCCTCGACGAGGTTCGGGGTGGTCAGCCCGGCGCGCCCGTCCACGCCGTGCACGCCCAGGAACAGGTGGTCCACGTGCAGGTCCTGCAGGCTGCGCACGGCCACCGGCCCCACGAGCGCGTCGGAGGGGGTGCGGATCCCGCCGGTCAGCACGACGGTGCGGTCGGTGCGCGCGGGGTCGTGCAGCAGTTCCGCGGCGGGCGGGGAGTTCGTGACCACGGTCAGGCCGGGCACGTCGCGCAGGTGCCGGGCGACCTCCACGGTGGTCGTGCCGGCGGACAGCGCCACCGAGGCGCCGGGCTCGACCAGGGAGGCGGCCAGCGCGCCGATGGCCCGCTTCTGCGCGGTCTGGATCGTGGACTTGGCGGCGAAACCGGGCTCTGCGCTGCTGCCCGCGGCGGCGGCCCCGCCGTGCACCCGCTCGACCAGCCCGCGCCGGGCCAGCTCGGCGATGTCGCGGCGCACCGTCATGTCCGAGACGCCGAGCTGCTCGACGAGGTCGGCGACGCGCACGCCGCCGCGGCGGCGCACGGCGTCCAGGATCGCCTCCTGGCGGCTGCGGGCGAGCACGGCGGGGCACTCCTCCTCACGGGCCGGCGACCGGTCGAGGATGCCCCTGCGGGCCTGCGGAGTCAACACGGCCGAACACGGACGAACAACCGACGTGTTCGTTGCTGTGCGTCGCTGTTGACGCAGGGGCCCCGGCGGGCCAGGGTCGGGGGCGTGGCACAGCTTCCGGACGAAGGGGTTCGCACGATGTGGTTCGAGGAGCACGCGCCCTCGCGGGGGGCGCTGCCCGCGCGCGCCTGGACGCGCAGCGACGCGCCGGCCCTGTCGCTGAACGGCCGCTGGCGCTTCCGCTGCGCCGCGCGCGCCGACACCCCCGCCGACCTCGCCGACCCCACGCTGGACGACGCCGCGTGGGGCTCGATCACCGTGCCGGGGCACTGGCAGCTGCAGGGCCACGGCGCCCCCGCGTACACCAACGTCGTCTACCCCTTCCCCGTCGACCCGCCCCGCGTGCCGCAGGAGAACCCCACCGGCGACCACCGCCGCACCTTCACCCTCCCGGACGGTTTCCCCGGCGCACCCGGCGCGCGCGCCGTGCTGCGCTTCGACGGGGTGGACTCCGCCTTCACCGCCTGGGTGGACGGCGTGGAGGTCGGCCGCTCGGTCGGCAGCCGCCTGGCCGTCGAGTTCGACGTCACCGACGCCCTCGCCGCCGGCGGTGGGGGTGAGCACGTCCTGGCCGTGCGCGTGCACCAGTGGTCCTCGGGCAGCTACCTGGAGGACCAGGACATGTGGTGGCTGTCCGGGATCTTCCGCGACGTCACCCTCCTGGCCCGCCCCGCCGGCGCCGCCGAGGACGTGTTCGTGCACGCCGACTTCGACGCCGCCACCGGCCGCGGGCTGCTGCGCGTGGACGCCACCGGTGCCGACGGCGGCCCCGTGGGCGCGCGCGTGCTGGTGCCGGAGCTGGGGGTGGACGCCGCCTGCGGCGAGGACGTCGAGCTGAGCGCGGTGGAACCCTGGTCGGCGGAGGTGCCGCGCCTGTACGACGCCGAGGTCGTCGCCGCCGGCGAGCGCACCCGCCTGCGCATCGGGTTCCGGCGGGTGGAGATCACCGACGGGGTGTTCACCGTCAACGGCCGCCCGGTGAAGCTGCGCGGCGTCAACCGGCACGAGTTCTCCCCCGACACCGGCCGCACCCTCACCGAGGCGGAGATGCTCGCCGACGTGCTGCTCATGAAGCGGCACAACGTCAACGCCGTCCGCACCAGCCACTACCCGCCGCACCCGCGCTTCCTGGAGCTGTGCGACGAGCACGGCCTGTGGGTCGTGCTGGAGTGCGACCTGGAGACGCACGGGTTCGTGTTCCTGGACTGGCGCGGCAACCCCTCCGACGACCCGGCGTGGGAGCAGGCGTACCTGGACCGGATCCGCCGCACCGTCGAGCGCGACAAGAACCACCCCTCGATCGTGCTGTGGTCGCTGGGCAACGAGTCCGGGACGGGGCGGAACCTGCGGGCGATGTCGGCGTGGCTGAAGGACCGCGACCCCTCCCGCCCGGTGCACTACGAGCACGACTGGGACAGCCCCTACGTCGACGTCTACTCGCGCATGTACGCCTCCCACGAGGAGGTCGCCGCGATCGCCGAGCGGGCCGAGGAGGCGCTGGCCGACGCCGACGCCGACACCCGCCGGCGTGCGATGCCGTTCGTGCAGTGCGAGTACGCGCACGCCATGGGCAACGGCCCCGGCGGCCTGGTGGAGTACCAGGAACTGTTCGAGTCCTCCGACCGGTGCATGGGCGGTTTCGTGTGGGAGTGGATCGACCACGGCCTGCGCCAGCGCGACGCCGCCGGGCGCGAGCGGTTCGCCTACGGCGGCGACTTCGGCGAGGACCTGCACGACGGCAACTTCGTCGCCGACGGCCTGGTGCTTCCCGACCGCACGCCCTCGCCGGGCCTGCTGGACTACGCCGCGGTCGTCTCCCAGGTCCGGTTCACCGTCGAGGAGACCCCCGGCGGGGACCTGCTGCGGCTGACGAACCGCTACGACGTCGTGGACCTCTCCCACGTCGTCCTGACGTGGACCGTGCAGGACGAGGGGGTGCAGGTCGCCCGCGGCGTGCTGCCCACCCCGGGACTGGCCCCGCGCGCCTCCGCCCTGCTGGAACTTCCGGAGGAGGTCCTGGCCCTGGCCCCGGCTGCGGGGGAGCGGTGGTTCACCGTGACCGCGGCGCTGGCCGCGCCGGCGTCGTGGGCACCGGCCGGGCACGTGCTGTCCACCGGGCAGGTGCAGCTGTCCCCGGCCGCACCGGCTCCGCGCGGCGACGCGCTCGCCCCGGTGCGCCGGGGCGCGGACGTGCTGGTGGGCCCGGCGGTCCTGGACGCCCGCACGGGCGCGCTGCGCTCCCTGGGGGGCCTGGCGGTGCAGGAGGGTCCGGTGCTGGACCTGTTCCGCGCCCCCACCGACAACGACGCCGGCCGGCACGGCGAGGCGCTGGAGGCCACGTGGCGCGAGCTGGGCCTGGACCGGCTGCGCACCCGCACCGCCTCGGCCGCGGTGGAGGGCGAGGAGTTCGTCGTGGCCACCCGCACCGCCGCCGCGGGCACCGACACCGGTTTCGTCGCGGTGTTCCGCTGGTCGGCGGACGCCACCGGCGCGGTGCGCCTGGCGGTGGAGTTCACCCCTGAACTGCCCACCGGTTCCCTCGGTGCCCCGCTGCCGCGCCTGGGGGTCCGGCTGCGCCTGCCGAGGGGGCTGACCGGGGTGACGTGGTTCGGGCGCGGGCCGGGGGAGGCGTACTCCGACACCGGTGTCGCCACCCGCGTCGGCCGGTTCGACGCCACCGTGGAGGAGCTGCAGACGCCGTACGTGCGCCCGCAGGAGAACGGCCGGCGCGCCGACGCGCGGTGGGTGGAACTGCGCGGCCCCGCCGGGGGCCTGCGGGTCGAGGGCGAGCCGGTCCTCGGCTTCGCCGCGCGCCGGTGGAGCACCGCCGAGCTGGACGCCGCGACGCACACCCCGGAACTGGCCGACTCCGGATCGGTGCACCTGCACCTGGACGTCGCCCAGCACGGCATCGGCACCGGGTCCTGCGGGCCCGGCGCCCTGCCGCAGCACCGCCTGGAGGCGCAGCCGCGCACGTTCTCGCTGGTGCTGCGCCCGCTGGGCTGAGCGTGCCGGCGGGGTGCGTCACGCCCGGGGCGAGCACCCGGTCGTGACGCTCCCGGGGCTCCCCGGCACCGGTTCCAGGAGCAGCAGGTCGCCGGTCCAGCCCGCCCGGAAGCGCCGGTCGTGGCTGACGACGACGACCGCGCCGTCGAAGGCGGCGATCGCCTGCTCGAGCTCCTCGACGAGCTGCGGGGCGAGGTGGTTGGTGGGCTCGTCCAGCAGCAGCACGTCGTGCGGGTCGGCGAGCAGCCGCGCCAGGTCCAGGCGCCGGCGGCCGCCGGTGGACAGGCGGGCCACCTGCACGCCGAGCTGCTCGCGCTCGAACAGCCCCAGCGACAGCAGCCGGTGCACGTGCTCGTCCGCGCCGCCGCGCCGGCCGGCGGCGAAGGCGCGCAGCACGTCCTGACCGGGCACGGGTGCGGGAGGGTCCTGCCGCAGCAGGCCGGCACGGGCGTGGCGCCGCACGCTGCCGGTGTCCGGGCGCAGGGTCCCGGCGAGCACGTCCAGCAGCGTCGACTTGCCGCTGCCGTTGACCCCGGAGACGAGCAGCCGGGTGCTCCGCTCCACGCGGACGTCGGTGCGCGCCAGCCGGCCGGTGACCGAGACGCCCTCGGCCACCAGGTGCGCGCCGGCCCGCACGTGCAGGCCGGCGGGCGGGGTGAACCGCAGCGGCCGCGGCGGCAGCGGGACCTCTGCGGCCTCCAGGCGGCGCAGCCGCTCGGCGTTGGCCCGCACCCGGGACGCGAGCGAGTCCTGCACCCGCCCGCCCCTGTAGTCGTAGAGCATCTTGGCGCCGTCGCGCGGCGGGCGGTCGTGAGCCACCTGCCGCGCGACGGCGTCCCCGGTGGTGCGCAGCCGCCGGACCTCCTCCTCCCACGCGGCGCACTCCTGCTCGGCGCGGGCGCGCTCGGCGGTCTTCGCGGCGCGGTAGGCGTCGTACCCGCCGGGGTACCGGGTGGCGCGGCCGGCGCCGACCTCGAGCAGGTCGGCGGCCGTGCGGTCGAGGAACTCCCGGTCGTGGGAGACGACCACGGTGGTTCCCCGGCGCGAGCGCAGGTGCTGCTCCAGCCAGCCGGCGGCGGTGTCGTCGAGGTGGTTGGTGGGTTCGTCCAGCAGCAGGACCTCCGCGTCGGCCGCCAGCAGCGCCGCCAGGTGCAGGCGTGAGCGCTGCCCGCCGGACAGCCGCCCCAGGGGGCGCGACCGGTCCAGACCGGCCAGGCCGAGGCCGGCGAGGGCGCGTTCGACGCGGGCGTCGGCGGACCACCCGTCGCGCAGCTCGAACGCGGTGCTCGCCTCGCCGTGCTCGGCGAGCAGCGCCTCGAGGTCCGCCTCCGCGGCGTCCGTCATCGACCTCTCCAGTTCCCGCAGCCGGTGCGCGAGCCGGCGCACCTCGGCCAGGGCCTCGTCGACCACGCGCTGCACCGTCCACGACGGTGGGGCGGTGGACTCCTGCGGCAGGTGCGCCAGGCCCGCGGTGGCGACGGCGACGACGTGCCCGGAGTCGGGTTCCTCGGTGCCCGCGAGCAGCCGCAGCAGGGTCGACTTGCCGCAGCCGTTCTCCCCGACGACCCCGGTGACCACCCCGGGGGTGATCGAGGCCGTCAGGCCGTCGAGGACGACGCGGTGGTCGTAGGACTTCGTCACCGCGCGCAGCGCGAGGGAGGTCGTGGCGCCCGTCGTCGTGCGCGCGGACGGTCCGGTGCGCGGGGACGGTCCGGTCGCAGCGGGGGCAGGGGGGTGGGCGGGCACGGGTCCTCCTCGTGACGTGCGTTCGCTGGACCGCGCGCACGTGCGCGGATCCCTCGGTGCGGAGCACGTCAGACGAGCACCCGGGGCCTCCTCGGCTCGACGGCAGGACACCACGACGGTGCACCCGCCCGGCGGCGGGCCGCAAGGAGTTTTCCGCCCTCCCGGATCAGGCGCGGGCGCGGTTCCCCAGGAACTCCGCGATGCGTCCCACCGCCATCTCCAGGTCCTCCACCCGCGGCAGCGTGACGATCCGGAAGTGGTCGGGCTTGGGCCAGTTGAACCCGGTGCCCTGCACCACCAGGACGTGCTGCTGCTCCAGCAGGTCGCAGATCAGCTGGTAGTCGTCCTCGACGCGGTGGACCTCCGGGTCCAGGCGCGGGAAGCAGTACAGCGCACCGCGCGGACGCACGCAGCTGACGCCGGGGATCTCGTTGAGCAGTTCCCAGGTGCGCCGCGCCTGCTCGGCCAGCCGTCCGCCGGGCAGCACGAGGTCGTTGATCGACTGGTGCCCGCCCAGCGCGGCCTGCACCGCGTGCTGCGCGGGCACGTTCGCGCACAGGCGCATGTTCGCCAGCAGGTCCAGGCCCTCGACGTACCCGCGGGCGTGGCCGGTGGGGCCGGAGACGACCATCCAGCCGGAGCGGAAACCCGCCACCCGGTACGCCTTGGACAGCCCGTTGAACGTCAGGCACATCAGGTCCGGGGCGAGCGCCGCCGTCGAGACGTGGGTGGCGCCGTCGTAGAGGACCTTCTCGTAGATCTCGTCGGACAGGACGAGCAGGCCGTGCTCGCGCGCGACGGCGAGCACCTCGCGCAGCACCTCCGGGCCGTACACCGCACCGGTGGGGTTGTTCGGGTTGATGAGCACCAGCGCCTTGGTGCGCGGGGTCACCCTCGAGCGCAGGTGCTCCACGTCCGGGGACCAGTCGGCGGACTCGTCGCACAGGTAGTGCACCGGCCGGCCGCCCGCCAGGCTGACCGCCGCCGTCCACAGCGGGTAGTCCGGGGCGGGCACGAGGACCTCGTCGCCCTCGTCCAGCAGCGCCTGCATCGCCATGACGATGAGCTCGCTGACGCCGTTGCCCATGTAGACGCCGTCGACGTCCACGCCGGTGATGCCCTTGGACTCGGCGTGCTGCACCACCGCCCGGCGCGCCGACAGCAGCCCCTTGCTGTCGCTGTAGCCCTGCGCCACCGGGAGGTTCGCGATGATGTCCTCCAGCAGCTCCGGCGGGGCCTCGAAACCGAACGGGGCGGGGTTGCCGATGTTGAGCTTCAGGACGCGGTGCCCGGCCTGCTCCAGCTCGTGGGCCCGCGTCAGGGCGGGACCGCGCACGTCGTAGAGGACGTCGGCGAGCTTTCGTGACTGACCCAGGTTCACCACGCGGCCATCCTGCCACCGCGCCGCGCGGCTCCCCCAGCGCATCGCCGTGGGGGCCGCGCGGGGGAGGCGTGCCGGTCCGGTGGGGGCCCGGTGGTCTCAGCGCTCGCGCACGACGGCGCTCTGGCCCGGGTCCAGGTCGAGCACGCCGTCCACCTCCTCGCCGGAGACCTCGTCGAGGCCGCTGGCGCGCACGGTGCCGGGTTCGTCGCCGTGGTTCAGCGCGAACAGGAAGGAGGTGCCGTCGGCCCGGCGGCGGCGCTGCACGTCCACCGGCCCGGAGGCCTGCGCCACCGGCTGCACGCCGCCCGCCTCGCACACCTGCCGCAGCAGCCCGGCGAACGCCTCGTCGTCGGGCAGCGTGCCCAGGTACCAGGCCGCGCCACCGCCCGGCAGTTCGCGCCGGGTGAGCGCGGCGCACCCGGCGACCGCGCCGTCGGCGTAGCGGGCCAGCACCTCCACGTCCTCGGCGACGGTGGTCAGCTCCGACCACACGTCGCCCAGCGAGCCGTCGTCCAGTTCCGTGGCCACGCCCTCCAGCAGCGGGTGGAACTCCTCCACGCGCACGCCCAGCAGGTCGCGGAACGCCCCCGGGTACCCGCCCAGGCGCACCCGCACGTGCTCGTCGACGACCCCGGAGAAGTACGTCACCAGCACCTGCGCGCCGCCCTCGGCGGCGGCCCGCACCGCCGCGGCCGTGGCGTCGTCGCACAGGTACAGGGTCGGCACCACGACGACCCGGTAGCGCCCCAGCGCCTGCGCGAGGTCGTCCGGGTGCGCGCCCACCGGCACCACGTCCACCCCGACCTGCGCGGCGCGCAGCAGCCGGTGCGCGGTGCGGGCCACGTCCACCGGGCCCACCCGCTCCGACGGCAGGGTCGGCGCCTCCATCGCCCAGGCGCTGACCCAGTCCACCAGCACCGCCACGTCGGCCTCCACGGCCGCGCCGCGCACGTCGCCGAGGCGGCCCAGCAGCGCGCCCAGCTCGACGACCTCGCGGAAGCGCTCGGAGTCCTCCCCGGCGTGCGGCACCATCGCCGAGTGCCACTGCTCAGCGCCGCCCGCGGAGGCGCGCCACTGGAAGAAGCACACCCCGTCCGCGCCGCGCGCCACGTGCGCCAGCGAGTCCAGCACCGTCTCCCCGGGCGCCTTGGCCGGGTTGACCGGCTGCCAGTTCACCGCGCTCGTGGAGTGCTCCATCAGCAGCCACGGCCCGCGCGCCGCCCCGCGGGTCAGGTCCGCGGAGAACGCCAGCTCCGCGCGCGGGTCGGCCACCGCGGTGGGCCCGGTGTGCAGCAGGTAGTGGTCGTTGGAGACGACGTCCTGCTCCAGCGCCCAGCGGCCGTAGTCCATGCCGCCCAGCCCGGCCGAGACCATGAAGTTCGTCGTCACCGGCACGTCCGGGGTCAGCCGGCGCAGCACCTCCTTCTCCGCCAGGTGCTGGCCCAGCAGCTCCTCGGAGCTGAAGCGGGCGAAGTCCAGCGCCTGCGCGGGGTTGGGGAAGGAGCTGGACAGGGCCGGCACCTGCACCTGCTCGAAGGAGGTGTAGTGCTGGCTCCAGAACGCCGTCGCCCACGCCTCGTTCAGCGCCGCCGCGTCGCCGTACCGCCCGGTCAGCCAGCGGCGGAAGGCCGTGGCGCTGACGTCGCAGTAGCAGCGGGCGTTGTGGCAGCCCAGCTCGTTGCTCACGTGCCACATCCGCAGCGCCGGGTGGCCGCCGAAGCGCGTGGCCAGCTCCTCCACCAGCCGCAGGGAGCGCTCGCGGTAGACGGGGGAGGAGGGGCACCAGCTCTGCCGGGAGCCGAAGACCACCCGCCGGCCCTCGCGGTCCACCGGCAGCACCTCGGGGTGGCGCTGCGAGAGCCACGCCGGCGGCGAGGCCGTCGCCGTGGCCAGGTCCACGCCCACCCCGCCGGCGTGCAGGTCGTCCAGGACGCGCTCCAGCCAGCCCGTCTCGAAGCGGTCCGGCTCGGGCTCCAGCAGGCCCCAGGCGAAGATGCCGACCGAGACCAGCGTCACGCCGGCCTCGCGCATCAGGCGCACGTCCTCGGCGCGCACCGCCTCCGGCCACTGCTCGGGGTTGTAGTCGGCTCCGAAGGCCAGTCCCGGCCCGGTGATCCAGTCGCGCACGCCCGCAGCCTGGCCCTCGCCCCACGGCGGGTCAACCGCTGCGCGGCTGGCAGGATGGAGGCATGGAGCAGTCACCAGCGCAGGGGACGGGGGCGCGCCCGCGCCTGCTGTCGGGGATGCAGCCGACCTCCGGCTCGCTGCACCTGGGCAACTACCTCGGCGCGCTCAAGCAGTGGGTGGCCCTGCAGGAGACCCACGAGGCGCTCTACTGCGTCGTCGACCTGCACGCCCTGACCGTCGGCCCGGACCCCGCGGCCCTGCGCGAGCGCACTCGCATCACCGCCGCGCAGTACGTCGCCGCGGGCGTGGACCCCGAGCGCTCGGCGCTGTTCGTGCAGAGCCACGTGCCCGCCCACGCCGAGCTGGCGTGGGTGCTCAGCTGCCTCACCGGCTTCGGCGAGGCCGGCCGCATGACCCAGTTCAAGGACAAGTCCGCCAAGCAGGGCGCCGAGGGCACCACAGTGGGGCTCTTCACCTACCCGGTGCTCATGGCCGCCGACATCCTGCTCTACCAGGCCGCCGAGGTCCCCGTCGGCGAGGACCAGCGCCAGCACCTGGAGCTGACGCGAGACCTCGCCCAGCGCTTCAACAGCCGCTACGGCGCCACCTTCACCGTGCCCGAGCCGTACATCCTCAAGGAGACGGCCAAGATCTACGACCTGCAGGAACCGGGGTCGAAGATGAGCAAGTCCTCGTCCTCGCCGAACGGCATCGTGGACGTCATGGACGAGGCCGCGGTCACGGCCAAGAAGATCCGCTCGGCCGTCACCGACACCGGCCGCGAGGTGCGCTACGACCCCGCCGAGAAGGCCGGGGTGTCCAACCTGCTGTCCATCCACTCGGCGCTGTCCGGGCGCAGCATCGCCCAGCTGGAGGCCGACTTCGCCGGCCGCGGCTACGGCGACCTGAAGAAGGAGCTCGCCGAGGTCGTCACCGACGCCCTGACCCCCGTGCGCGAGCGCGCGCGGCAGCTCGCGGCGGACCCCGGCGCGCTGGACGAGGTCCTCGCCCGCGGCGCCGAGCGGGCGAACGCGATCGCCGAGGAGACCCTGGCCCGCGTCTACGACCGGGTGGGGCTCGTGGGCCGCCGGCGGTGAGCGTCCCGGGAGGCGGGGCCCGGGCGGCGCTCGGCCGCCCCGGGACCGCCGGGCGCACCGGCACGCGCACCATCGGCGTGTCCATCCCCGTCCCGGACCCCTACGCCGAGCAGCTGACGGCGTGGCGCGCCGACTTCGGCGACCCCCTCGCCCACGCCGTGCCGCCGCACATCACCCTGCTGCCGCCCAGCGAGCTGCGGGCCGACGCCCTGGACGCGGTGCGCCGGCACCTGGGGCGCACCGCGGCGCTGCACGCCCCCTTCGAGGTGCACCTGCGCGGCACCGCGACGTTCCGGCCCGTCTCGCCCGTGGTGTTCGTGCAGGTCACCCGGGGCATCTCCGAGTGCGAGCTGCTGCAGGGCCAGGTGCGGCGCGGGCCGCTGAGCCGGGAGCTGTCCTTCCCGTACCACCCGCACGTCACCGTCGCCCACGACGTGCCCGAACGGTCCCTGGACCGCGCCGAGCTCGTGTTGCGGGACTGGGAGGCCACCTTCACCGTGAAGGGGTTCAGCCTCTACGAGCACGGCGCCGACGGCGTCTGGCGGCCACGGGAGGACTTCGGCTTCACCGCACCGTAGAGGAGTCCCAGCACCGGTGGGCGTCGTTCAGCGGGTCCAGGGCCTCCTCGCCCGTTTCAAGGCCACCCACCCGGGGCGCGCCTACCAGCGCTACAGCGACGCCCGCGGCAACGTGCTGGCCGGCGGCATCGCCTACTTCGCGTTCTTCTCCGTCTTCCCCGCGCTCGCGGTGGCGCTGACGCTGCTGGGCTTCACCATGCAGGGGTTCCCCGAGGTGCGCGACTACGTCGTGCGCAACCTCGTCGAGGGCGTGGACGACTACCTGCCCGGCCTGGTGCACGCCGGCTCGACGCCGGCGGGCGGTGAGGCCACCGGCGGCATCTACATCGACGACTACCTCGACGACACCACCCTCACCATCGGCCTGCTCGCCTCCCTGGGCACGCTGCTGTTCACCGGCCTGGGCTGGATCGACGGCATGCGCCAGGGGATCCGCGCCGCCTTCGGGGAGGACGCGCGCGCCGGCAACCCCGTCCTGCTGAAGCTGCGCGACCTCGTCGTGCTCGTCGTCATCGGGCTGGGCGTGGCGCTGAGCGTGACGTCGGTGGTCCTGACCCGCGGGGCGGGGGAGTGGCTGCTGGGGCTGTTCGACGTGCAGAGCACCGCGGCCGGTGAGGGGCTGCTCACCGCGGCAGGCTTCCTCGTCGCCTTCTGCATCGACACCTGCACCTTCCTCGCGGTCTTCCGGGTGCTGCCCGGCGCCGACGTGCCGCTGCGCCACCTGCTCTCCGGCGCCGTCCTCGGCGGGATCGGCATCGGGCTGCTCAAGCAGTTCGGCACCGGCATCGCCAGCAGGAGCGCGCAGGACAACGCCTTCCTCGGCGCCGCTGCCAGCATCGTCGTGCTGCTGGTGCTCATGAACCTCATCGGCCGGCTCATCCTGCTGGCCGCGGCGTGGGCCGCCACCGTGGCCGAGGACGCCGGCACGCTGCTGGAGCGCGTCGTCGCCGAGTACAAGGTGCCGCTGGGGCCGCTGCCGGCCGACCACCCCGCCGAGGAGGACCGCACCGGGCGCGGGCGCGAGCAGGTGGCCTCCGCGCTCGCCGTCGGGACCCTGGGCGCCGGGGCCCTGGTGGCGGCGCGCCGGGCGCTGCGGGGGCTGCGCCACCGCTGAACCGCCGCGGGCGGGGACCGGCCACGGGTGATCCGGTCCGCGCACGGGCTCTGCGAGGATGGGGCCGTGGTCCTCTCGGCGCGCACCAGCTGGTTCCTCGTCGCGTTCGGGGTGTGGAGCTGGTTCATCTGGCCCAACTTCCTGCGCAACATCTGGAACGACCCCCGCTCGTTCGAGGACGGCCCGCAGCCCTTCTTCCTGGTGCACCTGGTGCTCGTCGTCGTCAGCCTCGCGCTGGGCACGGCCATCGCGGCCATCGGGGTCCGCGGGCTGCGCGGGGCGCGCCGCCACCCCCGCACCTGACCCGACCCGACGGCCCGCCGGGGCCCCGAGAGCTGGAGGAGCCGTGCCGAGCGCGAGCGCACCGACCCTGGAGTCCGTCGCCGCCCTCGCCGGCGTCTCCCGCGCCACCGCCGGGCGGGTGCTGTCGGGTTCGGAACGGGTCAGCCCCGCGGCCCGCGAGGCCGTGCTGCGCGCCGCCTCCGAGCTGTCGTACGTGCCCAACCAGGCGGCCCGCTCGCTCGTGACCCGTCGCAGCGGGTCGGTGGCCCTCGTGGTCGTGGAGCCGGTGGAGCGCTTCTTCAACGACTCGTACTTCCCGCTGGTGCTCACCGGCGCGCAGGCGCAGCTGGCGGAGCGGGAGGTGCAGCTGGTGCTGGTGGTGCTCTCCACGGCGCGCGAGCGGGAGCGCTTCGAGCGCTACGCCCGCGGCGGTCACGTGGACGGGGCGATCCTCGTCTCGGTGCACGGGCGCGACCCGCTGCCGCAGCACCTGGCCGACGCCGGGATCCCCGTGGTGATGTCCGGTCAGCCGCTGGACCCGGCTTCCACGGTGCCGTACGTGTCCGCCGACAACGTCGGCGGTGCCCGCACCGCCACCCGGCACCTGATCGAGCGCGGTTGCCGCCGCGTCGTCACCGTCACCGGCCCGATGGACATGCGGGTGGGGCACGACCGCCTGGCGGGCTTCCGCGAGGAGCTGGAGGCCCGGCGGCACCGCTTCAGCGCGCAGCTGGCCGAGAGCGGCGACTTCACGGTCGCCGGCGGGCGTGCGGCCACCGAGGCGCTGCTCGCCCGGGTCCCGGACCTGGACGGGGTGTTCGCCGCGAACGACCTCATGGCCGCCGGCGTCCTGCAGGCGCTGGCCGCCGCGGGGATGGCGGTGCCGGGGCGGGTGCGCGTCGTCGGGTTCGACGACGCCCCGCTGGCCTCCGCCGCCACCCCGCCGCTGACGACCGTGCGCCAGCCGGTCGTGGAGATGGGCCGGGAGCTGGCCCGCATGCTGCTGTCGGTGATCGACGGTGCGGGGGTCCCCACCCCCGTCGTGGTCCCCACCGCCCTGGTGCAGCGCGCCACCTCCTGACCCACCGAGCTCCACCCCTCCTCTCGCCCCCCTCGCCCCCTCGCCACCCCACCCCAGCCCCATCCCCGGGGGGGGGGGGGGGGGGGGGGGGGGGGGGGGGGGGGGGGGGGGGGGGGGGGGGGGGGGGGGGGGGGGGGGGGGGGGGGGGGGGGGGGGGGGGG
>NZ_JBKBCT010000156.1:0-754 GCF_050871525.1 Kineococcus auxinigenes
GCTGTGGGCCGCGCTCATTGCGCGCATCAACGCCATCAAGGGCACGCCGGTGGGCTATCTGCACGCACGACTGTATCAGCATCCCGACGCTTTCAATGACATCCAGCAGGGCAACAACAGCACGTTTGCCGCCGGCCCCGGTTGGGATGCCTGCACCGGCCTGGGTAGCCCCAAGGGCGACGCGATCGCCAATCTCTTCTAGCGCATCCAGCGTATTCAGTAGCGAGGCACGCATGACCACCACCGACCAGCCGTTCTTCGACCCCACCGCCTACGGCAACGGCCCCGACGACAACGTCACCGATACCAGCGAGGGCATGGCGATCACGCACCATACCGTGCGCGTTGGCGGGCGCGACATTGCCTATACCGCACGCGCTGGCCATCTGGTGACGGTGGATGCGAGCAGTTCGCAGCCGGCGGCCAAGATCTTTCACGTGGCCTTTACGGCGGATGGGCCCGAGGCGTCGGCCAGCGGCAAGGATGCGCGGCCGGTCACCTTCTTCTACAACGGCGGGCCGGGGTCTTCGGCGGTGTTTGTGCTGCTGGGGTCGTTTGCGCCACGGCGCATCATGACGGCGATGCCATCGTTCACGCCGCCCCCGCCTTACCGCATGGAAGACAACCCTGACAGCCTGCTTGACCGTTCGGATCTCGTCTTCATCAATCCGGTTGGCACCGGGTATTCAGCGGCCATCGCACCCAAGCGCAATCTCGACTTCTGGGGCGTGGATCAGGACGCGCGCAGCATCGC
>NZ_JBKBCT010000157.1:0-747 GCF_050871525.1 Kineococcus auxinigenes
CGGCCACAGCGGCGCTCAATGCCGTTTCCGTTGCTGGCGTGCCCGCTGGAATCGCATTCGCATAGGCAACGCGGTCAACGACGTTGCCATTGGCATCGTAGGTATACCGGACCACGCTGCCAGCGCCGTCGACCGTGTAGTGAAGGCGGCCGTCCGCGTCATACACCCGGCTTTGAGCTTCATCGTGTGCCGGATCTGCATTGATACGACCGGCGACATCGACCAGCGTAGGAGCGTCGGCTAGGCCCGAGAGACTGACCCGGTTTGCATAGGCGGTGGTAGTAGTCAGACGCCCCTGTGCATCGTAGGCATTCTGCTGAACATCGCCGGCAGCATCGACGGTATAGACAAGGCGACTGTCTGCGTCGTAGACATAGCGGGTGGTATTTCCGTTGCCGTCCGTCGCCGCCACGACGTTGCCGTCAGCATCGTAGGCATAGCTGCGCGTGATGTTCAGACCCGCTGGGTCGACATGCGACTCGATCCGTCGGCCCAGCGCGTCGTATACGTACTCAGTGGCAACACCCTTCGGGTCGGTCACGGTCAGAACATGGCCGACATCGTCGTACGTGTACGTGGTGGTGAGATTCAGTCCAGTCGGATCCACCGTCTGACTGACCACCTGCCCCTTCAGGTCATAGGCAACCTGAGTGACAACACCGTTGGCGTCGGTCGTACTGACGCGCTCCCCCTTGGCGTCGTACTGGTAGCGCGTGACGAGATTCAGTCCATTCGGGTCGATGGTCC
>NZ_JBKBCT010000024.1:0-45811 GCF_050871525.1 Kineococcus auxinigenes
TCCGCTGGTGGTGCCCAGGTGCAGCGGGGAACCGCCGAAGCGGGCCGCCCAGCCCAGCAGGGCACCCACCAGGGACGCCACCGCATCGCTCACGACGAGGGTGCGCACGTACTCGCGCTGCCACACGGCCCGGCGGGTCGCGCGGTGCGCACCAGAGCGGCCACCGTGGAGTCCGTGCTCCGCTCGAAGCCCGCCGACGCACGGGCGCTGCTCGGCACGGGGGCGGCGCCGCCCAGCTCGGCGTTGCCCAGCGCCGTGCGGGTGCGCACCCGCACCAGGTTGCGCAGGTCGCGCGGTGCCGCCACCACGAACCGGCCACCACTGGTGCGCCGCTCGGCCGGGGCGAACAGCCTCTGGACGAACAGGTCGTCACCGCGCACGTCCGGGAACTGCCCGAACCTCGCCCGGCCGGTCCGCGAGACGCCGTACACGCCCAGTCCCACCAGCCCCTCCCGCACGTACGGGATCTGCTCGTAGGCGCGGTAGAACGCCCGCACCGGCCACGAGGACGCCGCGGTGTCGAACTTCACGCGGGGGGAGGCCACGACGGGCTCGTCGGTGCGCAGGGTGTCGGTGAGCTCGTCCAGGGCCCCGGGCGTCAGGACGATGTCGGCGTCGAGGTAGACCCTGGGGAACGTCAGGGCCGCCTCGTCACCGGCTCGCAGCGCCGCAGCCTTCGACGCCTGCCCGAGCTCGACGACACGGACTCCTGCTGCGCGCGCCACCTCAGCAGTGTCGTCGCTGCAGCCGTTGGCGACGACCACGACGTCGGGTACCTCACGCACAGCGGCGGTGCGCAGCGCAGCGAGGGTGCGGTGCAGCGTGCGTGCCTCGTCGTGGGCGGGCACCACCACCGAGACGGTGGGGGTGGTCACGTCCCCGCTCGACGCGAGGTCCGGGGCGGTCGCAGTGCTCACGTGCACCGCTCCAGCTCCCGGCGCAGGGTCGTGAGCATCAGTACGCCCCCCGCCCGCCCACCACGGCCTTGACCGTCTTGGCCAGGATCATCGCGTCGAACGCCGGCGACCAGTTCTCCACGTACTGCAGGTCCAGCCGCGTCGACTCGTCCAGGTCGAGGTCCGAGCGCCCGCTGACCTGCCACAACCCCGTCAGACCCGGCTTGACGAGCAGCCGGCGGTGCAGGTCGTCGCCGTACTCGGCGACCTCCTTCGGCAGCGGCGGGCGCGGTCCCACGAGGGACATGGAACCGGTCAGCACGTTGAACAGCTGCGGCAGCTCGTCCAGGGAGTAGCGGCGCAGGAAACCGCCGACACGGGTGATGCGCGGATCGCGCTTCATCTTGAAGAGCAGCCCGTTGCCCTCGGACTTCTCGCGCAGGTCGATCAGCAGCTGCTCGGCGTCGGTGACCATGGAACGGAACTTGACCATGGTGAACTCCCGGCCGTCGCGGCCCACACGGGTCTGCAGGAAGAACGCCGGCCCCTTGGAGTCCAGCTTCACCAGCGCCGCGATCGTCAGGAACACCGGGCTGAGCAGCAGCAGCGCCAGCGCCGCGGAACCGCGGTCCAGCAGCGCCTTGCCGACGTGTCGCAGGCCCCGCAGCTCGGGGCGCTCGACGTGCAGCAGCGGCAACCCGGACACCGGGCGGATGACCACGCGCGGGCCGACGATGTCCGTCAGGGCCGGGGCCACGACCAGGTCGGCGCGGGTGTCCTCCAGCTGCCAGCCGAGCCGGCGCAGCACCGGGCCGTCCAGCTCCGGGCAGGTCAGGGTGGCGACCACGTCCACGTCGGTGCGCCGCGCGACGGCCGCGACGTCCTCCAGCGTCCCCAGCACCGGCACGCCCAGCTGCTGCAGCTCCAGGCTGCCGCGCCCACCGGGGGTGCAGGCGCCGTCGATGCGCAGACCGTGATCGGTGTCGCGGCGCACCTGCCGCACCAGGGAGGCCACGGCCCCGGGGTGACCGGCCACCAGGGTGGACTGCACGCACTCCCCCGCCGCGCGGCGGCGGTGCAGGTAGCGGCGCGCCACCAGGCGCCCGGTCAGCGTCAGCAGCCCCGCCACCGGCAGCGCCACCACCACGAAGCCGCGCGCCACGTCCAGGCTGAACGCCCACGACAAGGTGCCCACCATCGCCACCACGGCCGTGCCGGCCGTCAGCACCCGCTGGAACTCCTCGGAGCCCACCCCCAGGAAGCGCGGCTCGTAGGCGCGCATCAGGCCCATCGCCGCCACCCAGATCGGCGGCAGCAGCGCCATCAGCCACAGCACCGCCTGTCCGCTGGTGGTGCCCAGGTGCAGCGGGGAACCGCCGAAGCGGGCCGCCCAGCCCAGCAGGGCACCCACCAGGGCCGCCACCGCATCGCTCACGACGAGGGTGCGCACGTACTCGCGCTGCCACACGGCCCGGCGGGTCGCGCGGTGCGCACCGGCCGCAGCGACGCGCCGGCGCGGGACGGGGAAGAACGGGTCGGCCGAGCTGTGCGACGGCTCCGAACCGTCGATCACCCTGCGCTGCTGGTGCGGGAAGACCCGCACCTCGTGAACCGCGACTTCCTCCGCCGCCATGCCTCTCCCCCCGTCGAGGTGCTCCTGGACCGTGCGACCACGACGGTGTGGCTGCGGACCACTCGATCGCCGCGGTCTCGCTGCGTACGTTCGGGTGATGCTGCGCCACGAATGGTAGCCGGGGCTCACCCGTTCTCCGCAACCCTCCCACAAAGGGTGCTTGTGGCAACACGAGTCACAAATGCCTCAGGAGTCACACGACGCCACACTGCGTCACAGCTGTGGAGTCAGCACCACGGCCGCGAAGAAGCCCCACCTTGCTCGCTCCGGCGCTGCCGCGGGAGCGAGCAGAACACGACCAGCCCCGCCCGCCCTGGGTCAAGTCCCAGGGCGGGCGGGGCTGCGCGCCGGCAGCGACCGGCGCCATCGACGGGTCGCTGCTCGTCGAGCAGCGGCACCGGCGACATCGATCGGTGGCAGTCACCACCGGAGATCACGACGTTCAACTGCAGCCCGTCGGCGGTGACCAGCGGGTGGTGCGTCGTGCCTGCTTCGCCCCTGCCGGTGGAGCTCAGCCCCGCCAACGCACCCCCTTCCCACCCGCACGCTGACGGGATCGGCGCTCGCCCGGGACCAGTCCAGCGATCTTCGCCGACCCAGACGGTGCAAGACTGCGCCGTGCTGAACCGCACCGGTGATCAGCCGAAAGGCTGCATGAGCGCATCGGTGGCCATGCGGATCAGGCGGCGCCTCGCTCAGCGTGACACACCAGAGCCTCAGCTCGGCTCTTGACCTTCGACTCCCACAGGGAAGCTGTAGGTCAAGAATCGAGCCGAGGGGATCTGTGACCGTTTGCCATCACACGGCCCAGGCCCTGTACTTCACCGACCCTGAGATGCGACCGGCGAACATGGCCGCGCGGCGCAGCCACAGGCCTCTGCTGCCGGCACGCACCAAGCCCCGGACGTTGCGGGCGAGCCAGCGCACCTCCCACCAGGGCGACCGTAGGCTCGTGCGCCGCACCCCCGCGGAACGGAACGCCTGCAGCAGTTGCGCGTCCGAGCGGGCGTAGGCGTAGGACTGGCGCATCGTGGTGCGCAGTGACGGACGCAGGCGGTAGCGGATGACCGCGTCCGGGGCAGCCGCGAGAGTGAAACCCGCGTGCTGCGCGCGCCAGGAGAACTCCACGTCGTCGCCTCCGGCGACGAACCCCACGTCCCAACCCCCGAGCGCCTCGAACACCTCCCGCCTCAGCCCGGTGTTGGCACCTACGGCGTACCCCAGGTGCCCCAGCTTTCGGGGCAGATCACCAGCCCGGTACATCGGCCGCCACTGGCGGACGACCTCGGAGTTGATGCCGTCGGAGACGAGGGTGCCACCGACCAGGTCAGCGGTTGCCAGGGCACTGACCATGGCCTGGACCCATCCCGGCTCCACAACGTCGTCCGCGTCACAGATCAGGATCGTCTGTGCCCGGGCAGCCGCACAGCCGACGTTGCGCGCGTGAGCGACGCCCCGCCGCTGCGAGGCATCCACGCGGCGGATCTGGTACGGCAGCCGCGCTGCCTCCTCGACGATGAAGCCCGCCAACCCGTCGGTAGACCCGTTGTCCGAAACGATCACTTCGAACAGCTCGCTCGTGTCTTGACGGGCCAGGGCATCGAGCTGCCCGGGCAGGTCCGCCACAGCGTTGAAGCAAGGGATCACGATCGACACGGTGGGCTCGGCGGCCGGGAGCTCACCACTCGGATCAGCAAGCACCGCGGCCCCCCAACACGTTGCGGACGGTCTCAACCCGGACCGTCACGTCGAAAGCCGGCGAGGGACGGTGCACCGCCCTCCGCAGCGACTCACTGACGGGCCGGGAGCTCAAGGTCCTCAGCATGCCGTCAACAGTGGCATCGATGAAGCACCGCCACTGGGAAGGCAGGGCCCGCGGCTCCCCCGCTGCCATGTCTCTCCCGTCGGGTTGAACGCTCTGCAGATCCCCACGACGGTGTGGGACGACGATCGCGGTGGTCGGCTTGGTGGCATCACTTCCCGGCGGAGTGCTACTTTCCGGTACCGGACGAGACGGATGGTAGCCGAGCCTCACCCGTTCGCCGCAACATCCCCACGGCAGCCCTGCTGCGGACCGGAGTCCGTGGGCGAGTGATCGCCACGGATAGTCATGGCGGCATCACCTCGCACCTCGAGAAGGGCAGTACCCTGAGCGCCGCTTCCTGATGGGAGCTCCGGAGTTGGCGCCGCTGCCGTTGACGACCTGCACGGCTCACCCGCACGGGGAACCGACGATGGCCACGCGCCGCCCACCGCGGCAGTTGGAGGGACGGAGCACGTGAGCACTAGGGCGGCCGGGGGCGACGAGGTGGCCGGCGACGAGGCGGGCCTCTCGGGGTCGCTGCGCGCGAGATCCACGATGGGCGTGATCTGGATGGCCGCTCAGATCTGGACGGTCCGCTCGATGAGCGTCGTCTCGTTCGTCGTCGTCGGCCGCCAGCTCGAACCCGCCGCGTTCGGCCTGGTGGCACTGGCCGGCGGCATCATCGGCGTCCTGGCGATCCTGAGCGACAGCGGCATGGCCACGTACCTCATCCGTCAGCAGCAGCTCGACGAAACGACGCGCAGCACGGCGTTCTGGACCAGTCTGGGCCTGGCGTGCACGCTTGCGGTCCTCCTCGCCGCCTGTGCTCCACTGATCGCGGCGGCGTTCGACGAGCCGGAGCTGACCGTCGTCCTGTGGTGCCTGACGCTCAACCTCGTACTGGCCGGCGGAAGCAGCGTGCCCAACGCGCTCATGCGCCGTGAATTGCGCTTCAAGGCGCTCGCGGCGCGCGGCACCGCGGCCGCGATGACCGGCGCCGTGCTGGCGATCGCGCTCGCCGTGGCGGGTGCTGGTGTGTGGGCGCTCGTGGCGCAGTCCATCGGGCAGGCTGTCGTCAGCGCTGTGATGCTGTGGTGCGCGGTCGACTGGCGCCCCACCCTCCAGATCGAGCGGCGCCGCGCTCGGGAGATGCTCTCCTTCGGCTCCAAGCTGCTGACCATCGACCTGCTCATGCAGGCCCGCGACCGTGGTGAGGAGTTCGTCCTCGCGGGAGTGGCTTCCACGACCACCCTCGGTTTCTGGACGGTGGCCACGCGGCTCGTCAAGCTCATCCAGGACACCGGCTCCCAGGTCATCTCCAGCGTCACGACACCCGCGTTCGCCAAGCTCCAGAGCGACCTTCCCCGCTTGTTCCGTGCCTACGAGACGGCGATGTCGGCCACCGGAGTGGTGATCTTCCCGGCCATGCTCTTCCTCGCGGCGACGAGCCCGGACGTCGTCCCCCTCGTCCTCGGGGAGCAGTGGACCCGGACCGCCCTGGTGGCGCAGATCACCGCAGTCACAGCCGCCATCGGCGTCTTCAGCTACTTCGACCGGACGATCTTCGTCGCGGTCGGCAAGCTGCGACCTGAGATGATCATGGTTGCTCTCATCATCACCCTGCACCTCGTCGTCGTCGTGACGCTGGCACCGCTCGGGCTGACGGCGATGGCCCTGGGCCTGCTGGGGCGTGCGCTCTTCACCTTCCCGGTGCGACAGGTGGTCCTTCACCGGGTCGTGGGTGTGCCGTACCGCTGCCTGCTCAAGCCGTTCCGGGTCTTCGCCGCGGCAGCGCTCATGGCGTTGCTGGTGTGGGGCGGCGGGCAGGTGCTGCCGTGGGAAGACCGCTGGGCTCGGTTCGGCGCCTACGCCGGCATCGCTGCCTTGACCTACCCCTTGCTGCTGCTGCTGCTCGCGCGGCCGGTGGCGCTGGACTTCGGTGGAGAGCTCAAGCGGCTCCTGGCGGGACGCCTACGGCGCGGCGCCCGGGCATCTGGACCTTCTCAGGCACAGGAGCCCAGCGCGACAGTGCGACCCACCGACTCGTCAAAGGTCTGACCACGTACGGTCACACCTCCCTGGTGCCGGATCACCGTCACCGAGGGGTGGCGCCGGCCGCCATCCCGCAAGGCTCGTACGAGCAGGGCACCACAATCACGCGCGGCGCATCGACTCCGCCACCTCGCCGTGCGACCGACTCGAGCCGTCAGCAAGGCACTCGGGGTGTCTCGCCAGCGCCGCCTCCACCCACCGTGTGACACCACGACGTCCTGAGAGCGGTTCCCTCGCCGCACGGTGGGCTCAGTAGCCAGCGCGTCGAACAACGGCCGGCACTCCGTAGCGCCCGTCTCTCTGCAGCCTCCGGATCCAGCGTGACGAGGATGTTGTCCGCGTACGCCCCGGCCCGGCGTCCGACCTGTCGTGGCGACCTACCACAACCATCGTGGTCGCGACCCGGTTCTTGACGGAGTGAGCGGTATCCCTCGGGCGTCACCTTCGCTGCGACAGCAGGAACTTGAGGGAGCCCCTCAGCGACTCCTCACACGCTCCTGCAAACGATTCAACGCCTCGGGGACGTCCTCCCACGCGGAGGCGAACTCGTGGTTGGTGTCCACGGCCGTCCACGTGTTCCGCAATGCGCTGATCTTCCCGAACTTGTCGTTCACAACGACGTGCGGGATGGACAGCAGGGTGCACAGGACGTGGCCGTGCAGTCGGTCGGTCACGATCACTTCGCCTGCCGACAACATCCCGCTGGCCCTCCGCAGGTTGACCCGAGCCAGCTCGTGCGCCGCACGAATGGTCGCCAGCCGAACTGCAGACGCCGACGTGCGCCGCTGCAGACGATTCACCTTCATCGTGGCCTGCCAGGTCAACCAGGCACGGGAGGTCCGGGGCGCCAGGAGCCAGTCGAAGACCTCACCCTGCACGGTGGGGGCAGAACCCTCCTTGTCGGTGCGCACCTGCGTGCGAACGGGCACGTGCGGTGCGGATCGACGCAGGGGGCCGAGCGCGAAGGCGACGTCGGGCAGCAGGTGCACGGGGCAGTCGTAGTCGCGCACTGCCAGCTCGTAGCTCCGCTCGTCACGCACGAGGAGGGTAAGGCGGCCGTGACGACCGACGGCTCGACGCAGCTCTTCGCGGTGGTGCTCATCGACGTACTCGATCGACTGAGGCAGTTGCAGGACGTCCTGGCCGCGGGTGTCTTCGAGCAGACGCAGCCGCAGGCGGTGGTGCGTCGGGTAGAGCCCACCCCAGTTGCCTCCAGGGGGCAGGACCGGCAGCGTGCCCGGTCGCACGAGCTCCGACCGGTAGGACTCCCGGTCGAGGACACGCTCGATCGACGAGCCGAGGGCGGTGGCGAGCCGCTCCTCACCCAGGTACAGCGCCGCGTCGCCGCAGTTGAGGTGCATGGGGTAATCCACGACCGTCCAAGGCCGCTGTGGCAGGTGCAGGGCTCGCACGCCGGACAGCAGGCGTGCCCGGCGGTCCTCCACGAGCTGAGCGGTCGTGGAGAACGCCGGATCGTTCGAGAGCCCCTGCGTCACGTGAGTCATCCTCTCGTCATCGTGCTCCATCGCCGGAGGTGCGCGGCCGGTGATCACCCACCGCAGCGCTCGGATGCTACCGGTAGCCATCACGGCTAGGGACGCCTCGTACATGCCGGGAGCCGCCACGACCACCCACGCGAAGAGGCCCCCGCCGTACCCGGCGGGGGCCTCTTCCGATGTGGAGCTGAGGGGACTCGAACCCCTGACCCCCTCGTTGCGAACGAGGTGCGCTACCAGCTGCGCCACAGCCCCTTGCTCACTCCTGCGTCGCCGCGGGAGCGAGAAGAACACTACCAGGCCCGAGGACGGGCCGAGGTCCACACCCGTGCCCGCACCCGGCGGCGGTCAGCCGTTGACGACCCGGGCGTGCTCGCGCACGTCGATGACGCGGCGCCCGCGCTTGGGAGCCGCGGGGGCGACCTCCACGTCCACCTCCACCGGCCCGGCGGCCGGCGCGACGACCGGTGCACTGCTCGCCGGGCGCACCACCCGGGCGCGCGGCTTGAGCAGGTACGTCGGCAGCGGCACCTCGACCGGCTCCCACGCCGAACCGTCCGCCGCGGGGGCCTGCGGGCGCGGCGACGGCACGGCCGTCCCCCGCCCGGCCAGCTCCTGCGCCAGCTCCCGCTCCAGCTGCGCGGTCAGGTCGTCCAGCACGGTGACCTCCTCGCGAGCGTCCCCACCGTCCAGCCCGCCGGCCGGCTCGCCGTCCACCGGGGCGGCCGGCGCCGGGACGACCGCCGTCGCCACGGCCACGCGGACCGGCGCCTGCGCGGCGTGCCGGCGCAGCGCGACGACGACCAGCGCCAGGACCGCGGTCGGCACCAGCGCCGCCCACGCGGGCACCACCGCTGCCAGCACCAGCGCCCACGTGACCAGCGCCGCGCCCAGCACCGAGGTCAGCAGCCGGCGGCGACGGCGCACCACCTGGCTCGTGCGGGGCTGGTGCACCAGCACCCGCGGCTCCGGCGCCACGGCCTCCTGCGCCACGGGTGCGGGGGCGGGCGCCTCCAGCTGCGGGCGGGCGGCGGGCCCGGCGAGCACCGGGCGGCTGGACCCGGGCAGCGCGGCGGCCCGCTCCGCGGCGAGGCGGCCCGCGGCGGAACCCTGGCGCACCACCACCCGCATCGCACCGGAATCGCGGTCCTCGACGCGGGCGTCGGCCGCGTGCCGGCGCCGGCGGATGGCGGAGGGCACCAGGTAGGCGGCCCACAGGGCGACGATGACGAGGAAGATCAGGCTGCTCGCGGGCACGACGCAACGCTATGGCTTGACAACTGCACGACCGTGCAGGCGCCGGGCGTGTCGCCCTGCGCGTTCCCCGTGAACCGCGTGGCGAAACGCTGTACGACCTCAGGCGCGCCGGGAGTTCCGGTACCGGCTCAGCAGACCCTCGGGGACCTCCTCGGCCGTGACCGCGAACGTCCGGTGGTCGCGCCAGGCGCCGTCGATGTGCAGGAACCGCTCGCGCAGCCCCTCGTCGCGCAGGCCCAGCTTGGCCGCCACCCGCAGCGAGGCCGCGTTCTCCGGCCGGATGTTCACCTCGATCCGGTGCAGCCGCAACGTGCGGAAGCAGTGGTCGGTGACCATCGCCAGCGCCACCGGGATCGTGCCGCGGCCGGCGACCCGCTGGTCGATCCAGTACCCCACGTGCGCCGAGCGCAGTGAACCCCACGTCACGCCCGAGACGGTGATCTGCCCGACCAGCCGGCCGTCCAGCTCCACCACGAACGGCAGCATCCGGCCGGCGCGCGCCTCGCGGGAGAAACCCCGCACCATCTGCGGGAACGTCGGCGGCGGCGGCGAGGCGTCCGGGCTCGTGGCCTCCCACGGCCGCAACCAGGACGCGTTCGCCGCGCGCACCGCGCGCCACTGCGCGGCGTCGCGCCGGCGCAGCGGCCGCAACCGCACCGGCCCCTCCGACAGCTCCACCGGCCACACGGGACCGTTCACGGCCGGCTCACGGGTTTCCCCCGTCGTGCGCAGCGCGGCGGTGGTCGACCCCGTGCAGCTGCTCCACGGCGTGCAGCAGGAAACCCGCCAGGACCTCCACGCCGTCGCGGGCGGCGCCCGGCGAACCCGGCAGGTTCACCACGAACGTGCGCCCGGCCACCCCGGCCAGCCCGCGCGAGAGCACCGCCGTGGGAACCCCCTTCGCCGCGCCCGCCGCCCGGATCGCCTCCGGCACACCGGGGACCTCGTAGTCCAGGACGCGGCGGGTGCGCTCGGGCGTCAGGTCCATGGGGCTCAGCCCGGTCCCGCCGTTGGTGACCACCGCGTCGTACCCGGCGGCCACCGCGTCGCGCAGCGCCTCCTCCACCGGGTCGCCGTCGGGCACCACCAGGGGGCCGTCGACGGCGAAACCCATGCCGCGCAGGCCCTCGGCGACGACGGGGCCGGAGTCGTCGGCGTACACGCCCGCCGAGGCCCGGTTGGAGACGGTGACCACCAGGGCGCTGCGGGGCTCAGTCATCGACGCTCCAGTCCCCCGAGCGCCCGCCGCTCTTGGCGGTCACGCGGACCCCGGTGAGGACCGTGCGCTTGTCCACGGCCTTGACCATGTCCACGAACGTCAGCGCCGCGACCACCACGCACGTCAGCGCCTCCATCTCGATGCCCGTGCGGTCCGCGGTGCGCACCGCCGAGCGGATCAGCACGCCCGGCTGCTCGCCGTCCTCGACGTCGATCTCGACCTCCACGGCGTGCACCGCCACCGGGTGCGCCAGCGGCACCAGGTCCGGGGTGCGCTTGGCCGCCTGCAGCCCGGCGATGCGCGCCACCGCCAGGGCGTCGCCCTTGGGCAGCCCCCCGGAGGCGATCAGCTCCAGCACCCGCGCCGAGCACAGCACCCGCCCCTCCGCGCGCGCCTCGCGCACCGTGACGGGTTTGGCGGACACGTCGACCACGCGGGCGTGGCCGCGCTCGTCCAGGTGCGTCAGCCGCTGCCCGCCACCGCCGTCCCCCGCGCTCACGGCTGCCCCACCGGCAGCGGTCCCAGCAGCACGCACTCCACCTCGTCGCCCACCTCCACCTCGGACGTGCCCACGGGTACCACGGCCAGGCACGTCGTTCGCGCCAGCGCGGTCACCAGGTGCGAGCCGTGCCCGGACACCGGCGCCACGTGCAGGCGGCCGTCCTCGCCGAGCGTCCACGCGCACCGCACGTACTGCTCCTTCGCCGGCGGCGACGTCCACCCCCGGGCCACCACGCAGCGCACCCGCGGGCGCTCGGGGTCGGGGCCCTCCGCGCCCAGCATCCGCCGCAGCGCCGGGCGCACGAACACCTCGAACGACACGAACGCGCTGACCGGGTTGCCCGGGAGGGTGAACACCGGCACCCGCTGCTCGCCCAGCGTCCCCGCGCCCTGCGGCATGCCCGGCTGCACCGCCACCCGCCCGAAGCGCACCCGGTGCCCGGCGCGCTCGCCCAGCGGCCCGGACAGGACCTCCTTGACGGTGTCGTAGGCGCCCTCGCTGACCCCGCCGGAGGTCACGACCACGTCGGCGCGCACCAGCTGGTCGTCCAGCACCGACGCCAGGGTCGCCGCGTCGTCGGCGACCACGCCCACCCGGTAGGCCAGCGCACCCACGTCCTCGGCCGCCGCGGTCAGCAGGTAGCCGTTGGTGTCGTGCAGCTGCCCGGGCGCCAGCACCGCCCCCGGCTCGACGACCTCGGTGCCGGTGGAGACGACCACCACGCGCGGGCGCGGGCGCACCCGCACCCGGGCGCGGCCCACCGCCGCCAGGACCCCGACGTGGCGCGGCTGCAGGCGGGTGCCGGCCTCCAGGACCACCACCCCCGCGGCGACGTCCTCACCGGCGCGGCGCACGTGCTGGCCCGGGCGCGGCGCGCGCCGGACGCTCACGTGCGCCACCCCGCGGTCGGTCCACTCCACCGGCACCACGGCCTCCGCACCCGCCGGCACCGGGGCGCCCGTCATGATGCGCGCGCTCGCGCCGCCGGGCAGGCGCAGCGGGTCGGCGCTGCCCGCGGCGACGTCCGCCACGACCGGCAGCCCCACCGGGGACTCCTCCGAGGCGCCCTCCACGTCGCGCACCCGCACCGCGTAGCCGTCCATGCCGGAGTTGTCGAACGCCGGCAGCGGGCGCGGGCTGACGACGTCCTCGGCGAGGACGCAGCCCAGCGCGTCGCGCAGCGCCAGGTCCAGCGGCGGCAGCGGGCGCACCAGGTCCAGGCAGGCGCGGGCGTGCTCGGCGACGGGCGTGAAGGGCCCGTCGCCGTGGGAGCTGACGTGCGGGGTGCTCACGAGGAGGCGCCGGCCCCCGCCGCGAAGTTCTCGCCCAGCCACGTGCGCAGGTCCGGGCCGATGTCCTCGCGCTCGCTGGCCAGGCGCACCACGGCCTTGATGTAGTCCAGCTTGTCGCCGGTGTCGTAGCGGCGGCCGCGGAAGACGACCCCGTGCACGCCGCCGCCGGGGGCGCCGGGCTGCGCCAGGACCTGCAGCGCGTCGGTCAGCTGGATCTCCCCGCCCTTGCCGGGCGCCGTCTCGTGCAGCACCGCGAACACGGCCGGGTCCAGCAGGTAGCGGCCGATGATGGCGAGGTTGCTGGGGGCCTCTTCGCGCTTGGGCTTCTCCACCAGGCCGGAGACCTTCACGACGTCCTCGACGTCGGTGGGCTCGGCGACCGCGCAGCCGTACAGGTGGATCTGGTCCTCGGGGACCTCCATGAACGCCACGACGCTGCCGCCGAGCCGCTCGCGCACCTCGATCATCTTGTCCAGCAGGGGATCGCGGGAGTCGACGATGTCGTCGCCCAGCAGCACCACGAACGGCTCGTCGCCCACGTGCTGCTCGGCGACCAGCACCGCGTGGCCCAGGCCCTTGGGGTCGCCCTGACGCACGTAGTGCACCTGCGCCAGGTCGGTGGACTCCTGCACGCGGGCGAGCTTGGCGTCGTCGCCCTTGGCCTGCAGGCCCACCTCCAGCTCGACGTTGCGGTCGAAGTGGTCCTCCAGCGACCGCTTGTTGCGGCCGGTGACCATCAGCACGTCGGTCAGGCCCGCGCGCACCGCCTCCTCGACGATGTACTGGATCGCCGGGGTGTCCACCACCGGCAGCATCTCCTTGGGCATGGCCTTGGTGGCCGGCAGGAAACGGGTGCCCTGACCGGCGGCCGGGATGACGGCCTTGCGGACCGTGCGGCCGGGACGCTCGTCGCGTTCGCTCATGGGGCCGGAGGCTACCGTCCGGCCCCACCGCCGCACGGACAGCAGTCGCACGCTCACACCGGGCATGGATTTCCGGCCCGTGCGGAGGCACACTGGAGGACCACCGGACCCCGCGCGCAACCCCCCGCGCAGGTCCCCCCGGACCCAGGAGCCGCCGTGCCCCCGACCCGCGACGACGCGCGTCCCACCTCCGCCGCAGCGACCGGCGCGCCGCACGGGCCCGGCCTGCGCGTGGCGCACGACCCCGTCGAGGTGGGCGCGCGCAAGCTGGGCCTGCGCAGCGCGCTGCGCGAGCGCCGGCGAGGGCGCGGCGAGCCCGAGACCACCGACGTCGACGCCGCCCTGGCCCGCACCCTGCTCGGCTGCCCCCTCGTCGCCGGCGCGCGGCGCGTGGCCTGCTACGCGTCCCGGCCCGGCGAACCGGGCACCCGCTCGGTGCTGGCCGAGCTGCGCCGCCACGGCGTGGAGGTGCTGCTGCCCGTGCTGCTGCCCGACGGCGACCTGGACTGGGAGGTGCGGGCGGTGCGCCCCGGCCCCGGCGGCACCGGCCCGCTGGGGCGGGGTGCCATCGCCACCGTCGACGTCGTCGTCGTGCCCGCGCTCGCCGTGGACACCGCCGGGCGCCGGCTCGGGCAGGGCGGCGGCAGCTACGACAGGGCGCTGCTGCGGGTGCCGCCGCGCGTGCCGGTGATCGCCCTCGTGCACGACGACGAGCTGTTCGACGCCGCCGTCAGCCCGCTGCCGGCGCTGCCGCACGACCGGCCCGTGCACGCCGTCGTCACCCCCACGCACTGGATGCCGCTGCTGACGTGACGGGCGGGCGCGGGCACCCGGCGCACCCGGCGCACCCGGCGCACCCGGCGCGGCCGACGAGCCGGTGATCCCGGCCCGGTACGGTGCGGCATGACCGTCGAGGAGCTCAGCGCCGTCCTGCTGGTCTCCTCCGCGGTGCTGCTGGCGGCGGTGCTGGCGGTGCGCCTGTCGGCCCGCACCGGGCTGCCCTCGCTGCTGCTGTACCTGGGGCTGGGGCTGCTGCTCGGCGAGGACGGCCTGGGCATCCAGTTCTCCGACGCCGAGCTGGCGCAGGTGCTCGGCTACTGCGCGCTCGTGCTCATCCTCGCCGAGGGCGGCCTGACGACCCGCTGGGACACCATCCGGGGGGTGCTGGCCCCGGCGGCGGTGCTGTCGACCGTGGGCACCGCGGTCTCCACGGCCGTGGTGGGCGTCGGCGCCCACCTGCTGCTGGGGACGTCGTGGCCCGTCTCGCTGCTGATCGGCGCGGTGGTCTCCTCCACGGACGCGGCCGCGGTGTTCTCCGTGCTGCGCTCGCTGCCGCTGCCGCGCCGGCTGACGGGCCTGCTGGAGGCGGAGTCCGGGCTCAACGACGCCCCCGTCGTCATCGCGGTGCTGGCGCTCACGGAGATCGCCGGTGGCGGGACCTCCCCGGCCTGGTGGGCCATCGCGGGCGAGGCGGTGCTGCAGCTGGCCGTCGGCACCGCCGTCGGCGTGGGTGGCGGGTTCGCCGGGTCGTGGCTGCTGCGCCGCAGCGCGCTGCCGAGCTCGGGGCTGTACCCGGTGGCGGTGCTGGCGCTGACCGTCGGCGCCTACGCCCTGGCCGACCTGCTGCACGGCTCGGGATTCCTGGCCACGTACCTGTGCGGCCTGGTGCTGGGCAACTCCCGGCTGCCGCACCGGCAGGCCACCCGGGGCGTGGCCGAGTCCGCCGGCTGGCTGGCGCAGATCGGGCTGTTCGTCGCGCTGGGTCTGCTGGCGACGCCCTCGCGACTGCCGGGGGTGCTGCTCGACGCGCTCGTGGTGGGGCTGGTGCTGACGGTGCTGGGGCGGCCGGCGTCCGTGCTGGTGAGCCTGCTGCCCTTCCGCGGGGCGCGGCGGGTGCGACGGGCGGAGCTGGTGTTCCTGTCGTGGGCGGGGCTGCGCGGGGCGGTCCCCGTCGTGCTGGCGACCGTGCCGGCGGTGGCGGGGGTGAGCGGCACGGAACGGCTCTTCGACGTGGTCCTCGTGCTGGTCGTCGTGTTCACCCTGCTGCAGGCGCCGACCCTGCAGCCGCTGGCGCGGGCGCTGCGGCTGGCGCCGGCCGCGGCGACCTCCGACCTGGACGCGGAGGTCTCGCCGCTGGGGACGCTCTCGGCGGACGTGGTGCGGGTGCGCGTGGGCGCCGGCTCCCTGCTGCACGGGGTGGAGGTGTTCGAGCTGCGGCTGCCGGTGGGGGCGAACGTGACGCTGGTGTCCCGCGACGGGGCGACGTTCGTGCCCGGGCCGCGCACCGCGCTGCGCCGCGGCGACGAGGTGCTGGTGGTGACCTCCACCGCGGAGCGGGCCGCGGTGGAGGAGCGGCTGCAGCAGGTCAGCCGGCACGGCAAGCTCGCGGACTGGCACCACCCCCGGTCCGGCGACCACCAGTAACCCCGTGTGATTTCGTAGGTACTGTGCGCTCATGCGCCGTCGCACGGTCCTCACCGGGGCCCTGAGCACCCTGCTCCTGCCCGCCCCGCTGACCGCGCGCGCCGCCGCGCCGGGCGAGGCCGGCCTGCCGGACCTGCGGGCGCTGGCCGCGGCGCCCGGACGCGTCGAGCTGGAACGGACCCTGACCACCGTCGCCCCCGGCCTGGTGCTCGAACGGCTCGCCACCCTGGACGCCGCCGGCGCCGTGCGAACCTCCCTGCTGCGCCTGGCCCCCGGCACCGGCACCCGACCCGCCCTGCTGCAGCGCAGCCTGTCCGAACCGCGCACCCCCGCCGAGCTGGCCGCGGCGGCCGGCGCCGTGGCCGCCGTCAACGGCGACTTCTTCGACATCGACCGCACCGGCACCCCCGACGGCCCCGTCGTCGTGGCCGGGCAGCCCCTCAAGGCCGATGCGGGCGCGCAGCGCGCCGTCGGCGTGGACGACTCCCCCGCCGGGTGGGCCGGCCGCCTCGGCGACGTCCAGCTCACCGGCACCGCCACCGTCGGCACCCGCACCTGGCCGCTGGCCGCCCTGGGCACCCGCACCGTCCCGGACGGCGCCGTGGCCCTGTTCACCCCCGCCTGGGGGGCGGGCGACCGGGCGCTGACCGCCCCCAGCGGGGTGGAGCTGGAGGTGCGCGCCGGGCGGGTCAGCGCGGTGCGCGCCCCCGGCGCCGTCCCCGTGCCCGCGGACGGCCTCGTCCTCGTCGCCACCGGCGCCGCCGCCGCCGCGCTGTCCGGCACCGGCACCGGCACCGGCGCGAGCGCGTCCGTGGACGTGCGGGTCGGCGCCCTGGCCCCCGGCTCGGACGGTTTCGCGCTCGGCGCGCGCCTGGAGCTCGTGCGCGACGGCCGCGTCGCCGCCATCGACACCGCCGACCCCACCTGGGCGGCGCTGCGCGCGCGCACCGCGATCGGCTGGACCCGCACCGGTGAGCTGCTGCTGCTGACCGCCGACGGCGGCACCGCCCGCTCGCGCGGGCTGACCGCCGTGGAGACGGCGCAGCGGATGGTGCAGGCCGGCGCGGACGGCGCCGTGATGCTCGACGGCGGCGGCTCGGCGCAGCTGGTGGCGCGCCCGGCCGGGCAGGCGGCGGCGGTCGTCGTCGGCGAGCCCTCCGACGGGGCGCCGCGCGCCGTCGCGCACGCCGTCGGGCTGCTGCCGCCGCCCTCGGACGGGCGCGCCACCGGGATCGCCTGGCACGGTCCGGGCGGGCGGGTCTTCCCCGGCCTGCACCTGGCCGTGACGGCCGTGGGCACCGACGCGGCCCTGGCGCCCGCGCCGCTGCCCGGGGCGAGCGCGAGCACCGCGGACCCCGCCGTGGCCGTCGTGGAGAGCAGCGGCGCGAGCGCCGCGGGCGGCGCGCGGGTCGTCCTGCGCGGCGCGGCCCCCGGCCGCACCGCGCTGCGCGTGCGCGCCGGCTCCGCGGCCGGGGAGCTGGCCGTGGAGGTGCTCGGGCCGCTGCGCGCCCTGGAGCTGGACCCGGCGCCGGTCCTGACCGCCGCGGGCGCGAGCGCCGACGTGCAGGTCGTGGGCCGCGACGGCGAGGGGCGCCGCGCCCGTGTCGACGCCGGTGACGTGCAGGTGTCGGCCGATCCCGCGCAGCTGGGCGTGCTCGCGCTGCCCGACGGGCGCGTGCGGCTGACCGCCGCGGGCGCCGGCCCCGTCGTGGCCGGGCTCGTCCTGCGCGCCGGGGCGGTGTCCACCACCGCCGGCGTCGCCCTGGGGCTGAGCACCGTGCCGGCCGACCCCGTCGCGGACCCCGCGCGCTGGAGCGCCGCCGCCACCCGCGCCACCGCGTCCCTGGTCCGCGTTCCCGTCGACGACCTGCCGGGGGTGGGCGCCGCGCTGCGCCTGGCCTACGACTTCCGCGGGCAGCCGGCCGGCACGTCCGTGGCCGCCGCCGTCGCGGGCCCGCCCGTGGCGCTGCCCACCGGCACCCGCCAGGTCGCCCTGCAGGTGCGCGGGGACGGCGCCGGCGGCTGGCTGCGGGCGGTGCTGCGCGTGGACGGGGCCGCCCGGCCGCTGACCTTCGCCGAGCGGGTCGACTTCACCGGCTGGCGGCGGCTGGTCGCCGAGGTGCCCGCCGGTGCCCGGCAGGTGGCGCTGGAGCGCGTGTACCTGGCGCAGACCGACGTGGCGCGGCGCGCTGCCGGCGTCCTGGACCTGGCCGCGCTGGAGGCCGGCGCGGCGCCGGTCGCGCCGCAGGAGGCAGCCGGCCCGCGCGACCCCGCCCTGGCGCCCGGCCCAGCCCCGGGCACGGTCACCGGCCCGCGCACCGGGCGGGTCGCGGTGCTCGCCGCCGTGCACGCCCGGGCGGGCCGGGACGGCGGCGACGCGCTGCTGCGGCAGGCGCTGCGGCAGGCGGCCGCCGCCGGGGCGCAGCACGTCCTGCTCGCCGGGGACGCCGTCGGGGCTCCCGGCGGCACGGGCACCGACGCCGACGTCGCGCTCGTCCTGCGGGTCCTGGCCGCAGAGCTGCCCGCCGGCACGGGCTGGTCGTGGCTGCCCGGGGACGGGGAGGTGGGCACCGCCGCCGCGGCGGGCCCGTCCTCCACCGGCGGTGCGGCCACGCACCGCCACCTCGACCTGGCCGGCACGCGTCACCTGCTGCTGGACGCGAGCGGCGGCTCGCTGCGCACGGCCGGCTTCGGCCAGCTGCCGTGGCTGCGCGCCGAGCTGGACGCGGCGGCCGTCGACGACGCCGTCACCGGCGTCGTCGTGACCGCCTCGCGCGGCCCGGGGGCGGGCGCCGGGGACCTGTCCGACCCCGACGAGAGCGCCCTGCTGCGCACCTGGGCGGCCGGCTGGCGCGCCGGCACGGGCAAGCGGATCGCCCTGCTGGGCCGGGCCGGCGGCCCCGCAGCGCAGCTCACCCGGCGCGAGGGGGTGCTGGAGGTGGGCGCGGCCCGCGCGCTCGTGCCCGGCACCACCGCGGGCGGGTGGACGCTGCTCACCCTCGACGCGGGCGCCGCGAGCCCGGCGGAGGTCGCCGGGGCCCTGCCCGCGGGCGACGACGGGTGGGTGCGGGTGCACGCCCACCCGCTGGGCGCCGTGGTGGCGCGGCGCGAGCGCCGGGTGCGCTGAGCGCGGCGCGCGGCCGGGACGACGAGTAGGATTGGCACTCGAACTCCCCGAGTGCCAGTCGGGGTCCGCAGCTCCCTGGAGACGACGTGCCCACCTACGCCTACGCGTGCCAGCAGTGCGACCACTCCTTCGAGGTCCGCCAGTCCTTCAGCGACGACGCCCTGACCAGCTGCCCGGAGTGCTCCGGGCAGCTGCGCAAGCTCTTCAACAGCGTCGGCATCGTCTTCAAGGGCTCCGGCTTCTACCGCACCGACTCGCGCGGCAAGACCTCGGAGGGCAAGAGCCCGGAGAGCAAGGGGTCCGAGAAGAAGAGCTCCGGGAGCGAGGGCTCCGGCGCGGGCACCGGGGGCGGGACTGCCTCGGGCTCGTCCAGCGCGACGGCGGGCTCCGCCAAGAGCTCCTCGAGCTCCTCCACCGGCGGGTCCACCTCCGCCGCCTGACGACCCGAGCGGGCGGCGTCCCGGCCACCGGGGCGCCGCCGTGTCCACCGGCCGGTGCGGCGGGCGGCCGTCCACAAGCGGCGCCGCCGCCCGCGGTCCGTGCGGTGGCGGCGCGCCTACGGTCCCGGCGTGCTGCGCGAGACGACCCCCCGCCCTGCCGGCCCCCGCGACCGGCGCCGCCGGCGGCTGGCCCGCCGCTGGCTCAGCGCCGGGCTGAGCGCCGGCGCGGCCGGGGTGGCGGTGTGGGCGCTGTCACCACCCGCCCCGCAGACCCGGGCGGTGCTCGTCGCCACCCGCGACCTGCCCGCCGGCGCCGCCCTGGCCGACACCGACGTGCACCGCGTGCAGCGGCCGGTGGCCACCGTGCCCGACGGTGCGCTGGAGCCCGCCGCGGCGGGGGCCGTGCTGGCCGGCGCGGTGCGCCGCGGCGAGGTCCTCACCGACACCCGCACCACCGGCGCGGGTCTGCTGGCCGGGCAGCCGCCCGGCACCCTGGCCACCACGGTCGCCGTGGGCGACCGGGCCGTCCTGGACGGGCTGCGCCCCGGGGCCCGCGTGGACGTCCTGGCCCGCACCGACGACCCCGTCACCGGCCTGGCCACCGGCGCCGAGCGCGTGGCCACCGACGTCGTCGTGCTGGCCGTGCCGGCCGCCACCGCCTCCGGCGGGCTGCTGGGCCCGGCCCCCGCCGGGGCGACGGGCAGCGTCCTGGTGGCGGTGGACGCACCCACGGCCGCCGACCTCGCAGCGGCCGCCGGGCGCACCGTCCTCGCCCTGCGCGCGCCGTGACCCCGGCCCGGCACCGGCCTCGGGTGCGCGCAGGGTCAGAGCGCGCCGGAGGGGTGGCGCGGTGCGGCGGGCCGGGGCACCACGCCCGGCGTGCGCGCGACGCGCTGCGCGGCCAGCACCCACAGCACGTCGCCCGGCGCCACCGGCTCGCCCACGTGGGTGCCCTGGGCGACGTGGCAGCCCAGCGCCGCCAGGGCCCGCAGGGTGCCGGCGTCCTCCACCCCCTCGGCGACCACGCGCAGCCCGAGGTCGCGCGCCATCTGCACGGTGGAGCGCACGATGACCGCCAGCGCGCGGTCGCTGGTCATCGCCGTGACGAAGCTGCGGTCGATCTTCAGCTCGTCCACGTCCAGGCCGGTGAGCTGGCGCAGCGAGGAGTGGCCGGTGCCGTAGTCGTCGACGGCCACGGAGCAGCCGAGCGCCCGCAGCCCGCGCACCACGGCACCGGCGCGCTGCGGGTCCGACACCAGCCCCGTCTCGGTGATCTCCAGCACCAGGGCGCGCGCGGGCACCTCGTGGCGCCGCAGCGCGGCCTCGACCAGCGCGGGCAGCCCGGCGTCGTCCAGCGAGCGCGCGGACAGGTTCACCGAGACCGTGACGTCGCACCCGCACGCCCGCCAGTCCGCCACGTCGCCCAGCGCCTGCTCCAGCACCACGCGCGTCAGCTCGTGCACCAGCCCGGAGCGTTCCGCCAGCGGCACGAAGCGGTCCGGCGCCACGGTGCCCAGGTCCGGGTGGCGCCAGCGCACCAGCGCCTCGGCGCCCACGAGCACGCCCGTCGCCGGGTCGACCTGCGGCTGGTACTGCACGAACAGCTCACCGCAGCGCACCGCGCGCGCCAGGTCCCCCTGCAGCAGCAGCCCGGGCTCACCGGCGGTGCGCTCACCGGTGTAGGTGCAGGCCCGTCCCCGCACCTCCTTGGCCTCGTGCAGGGCGGCGTCGGCGCTGCCGAGCAGCTGCGCCGCGCTGGTGCCGTGCCGGGGCGCCAGCGCGACCCCCACGCTCACCGGGACCAGCACACCGGTCCCGCCGACGCGGTGGTCGCCCGCCTCGGCCACGACCCGGCGGGCGAGGTCCTCCGCGAGCGCGCCGTCGGGGACGAGCACCGCGAACTCGTCGCCCCCCAGGCGGGCGACCACCGCGCCCGCGGGCGCCAGCACCCGCAGTCGCCCGGCCACCCGGCGCAGCACCTCGTCGCCCACGGGGTGCCCCAGGGCGTCGTTGACGTCCCGGAAGCTGTCGAGGTCCACCACCAGCACGCCGGGGCCGGTGGCGCCGGAGGACGCGCGCAGGGCCCGGGCGGCGGCCGCGAGCAGTTCCTGCCGGCCGGGCAGCCCGGTCAGGGCGTCGCGCGCGGTCGCGGACGCCCGGTGCGAGCGGACCGCGCGGACGGCGACCAGGACGGCGAGGGCGGCGGCCAGGACGAGGACCGGGGGCGAGGCCAGCCACGGCGGCGCGAGCGGCAGCCAGGCGCACAGCAGCACCAGCGCCACCACCGGCAGCAGGACGAGCACGCCCCCGGTGCGGTCCCGGCGCACGCCCCACCTCCCACCGTCGTGACCCTCGCTGCGACCAGGGCCGCTGGGGGGAGCCCCGGGCCGCCGGCTGGCGCCCATCATGTGGGCCCGTGCCCGCCGGAGGAACCCCTGCGGCGACGGTGATCCAGCGACGTGGACCCGCAGTCACCGCACACCGACCAGCGGTCACCAGGAGGTGGCGCAGAGCTCATCCACCGAGCACGCTGAGTCGCCACAGGGCGTCGGTGTCAGTCCCAGTGCGGTGGTCGCTGGGAGAGGTACCACTCGTCGTCGAGCCCCCCCGCGGCGTCGCCCCACCCCTCGTCGCGGTCGTCGGAGGAGCGCTCGTCCTCCAGCGGCACCTCCCGGGCGGGGTCCGGCCCCTCGCGCTCCGGCCCCTCGCGCTCCGGCCCCTCGCGCTCCGGTCCCTCGCGCTCCGGTCCCTCGCGGTCGCCCCGTGCAGCGCCGGTGCCCGAAGCACCCGGCACGCTCACGACGCCTCCCCGCGCGGCAGCGGCACCTGCTGCTGGGGCTGCTGGGGCTGGGGCCCGTCCTTCCCGGCACGCGGCGCGTCGGGCGCCGCCCCCCGCGGCGGTGGGGGGCTCTGCGGCGGTGCGGCGGGTGCGCGCAGGTCCAGCACGAGCTCGGTGTCGGCGCCCAGCTCGTCGACGGCCTCCCGCCAGCGGCCGGCGATCCGGGCGGCCTCGGTCGCGGGGTCGGCGAGCACCTCGGTGCCCAGGGAGCGCACGTACCGCCAGCCGCACCGCTCCAGCCGGTCGGGGCCGTCCACCTCCCGCTCCAGCACGTCGGCGGCCGCCCACGCGGGGCCGTCCAGCTCCACCGCGAGCGCCGGACCGCTGCCGTCGGGGCGGCGCACCGCCAGGGGCACCGCCCGCGAGGCGCCCACCCCTAGCTGCACGGGCAGCCCGAGGTCGCGGCAGGCGGCGGCGAGGCGGCGCTCCAGCGCGCTCGCCCGCGACTCCCCCGGACCGGGTTCCCCCGGACCGGACTCCCACGCCAGGGCCACCCGCAGCAGGAGGTCCCGCCCGTCCCCGCCCGCCCCGCTGCCGGGCGCGGCGTCGTCCCGGCGCGCGTCGTCCAGCACGACGGTGGTGCGCCGGCGCGAGCGCGTCAGCGCCAGCACCGCGTCCTGCAGCGCAGGGGCGGCTGCCACGACGGGGTCGGCCAGGACGACGACGTGGTCGCGGCGCTCACCGGTCCAGCGGGACGGCTCCGCCACCAGCAGCTCCCCGTCGGTCCCGCCGGCCACCAGGCCCTCCTCGGTGACGCGGCGGCGCACGGCGTCGGCGAGCAGGTCGGCACCGGCGGCGTCCGGGACCACGACGCCCAGGGAGTGGCCGGGGTGCCGGCGCAGGGCGTCGACGACGACCTCGAGGACCAGGTCCACCAGCGCGTCGGGTCCGCGGCGGGGCGCGGGGGCGCGGTCCGAGGTGCGGTGCACGGCGCGCGGTTCCGGTCCGGCGCCGTGCAGCGAGTCCGGGGCGCGGTGGTCCCCGGCGAGCGGCACGCCCTCCAGCAGGCGGTCGTCCAGGCAGGCGTGCTGGCGCTCCAGGCGCAGCCCGGGCAGCACGCCCGCGGTGTCGCCCAGCAGGTCGCCCAGCGGTTCCTCCGGCGGGCCGGCCGGCGGTTCGGCGGAGCCGTCCGCGGCCTCGGGGCGCGCGGTGGCGACCGGGCCCGCCCCGGCGGTGGCCAGGTCGGTGGGCCCGGGCAGCGCCGGGTCGCCCACCACGACGACCTGGCGGCCGCGGGCCAGGGCGGGCAGGACCCAGGAGGTGGCGCTGGAGCGCGCGCCGAGGACGACCACGAGGTCCGCCTCGGGCAGGTCGGCGCCCAGGGCGGCGGCGCCGGCCGCCGACAGCGCCGTGCAGGGCAGCAGCGCGCCCGCCGCGGCCAGCTCCGGCGCCAGCGGCTCGGCGGGGCCGGCGGCGGTGCGCAGCGGCGGGCGGGCGGGGCGCTGCGCCGGGGCGGGCGCGGCACCCGCGCGCGCGTCGACCGCGCCGCGCACCCGGCGCGCGTCGTGGGCGCGGGCCGCCGCCTGCGCCAGCTGCAGCGCGGCGCGCGCCCGCCGCAGCGCGGTGGTGTCCGGCGCCCCGACGAGGGGGTCGGCCAGGGACAGGGCGTCCAGGACGCCCGCCCACCACGCGCGCTCCACCTCGGCGGTCAGGTCCACGCTGCCCGGGCCGTCCCAGCGCGCCCCCAGGTCCTCCAGCAGGGGCTGCCAGCCCGCCGCGGCGAGCTCGTCGAGCAGCACGGTGCGCTCGGGCAGGTCGTCCAGCGCGGCGGCCGCCCGCACCAGGTCGCGCAGCAGCGCGGTCAGCTCGGGCAGCTGCACGTCCAGCAGGGAACCGTCCGGCGTCAGCTCGGCGAGCAGGGGCTGCGGCAGGACGCGCTGCAGCTCGAGCAGGTCCGCGCGCAGCGCCGCCACCGCCACGCACAGCTCGTCCAGGCCGTCCGGCACGTGCGGGGCGCCGTCGCGCACCGAGACCCGCTGCCACGCCAGGCGCTGGGCGCGGGCGCGCTGCAGCCACTCGTGCAGCTCGGCGGTGCCCTCGGGCACCGCGGCGGGCAGCAGCAGGGCGCGGGCCTGCCGCCGCAGCCGCCAGCGGGCCAGGGCGCCCACGCGCACGCCGTTGTCGCGGCGCCACTGGGCGCTCGCGGTGGCGGCGGCCACGTCCCCCAGGGAAGCGGCGAAGACGTCCGGGCCGAAGCGGGCGACGGTGGCGCGCACGCCCTCCAGCAGGTCGACGCGCGCGGCGGCCTCGGCGACCGAGGCGGCTCCGCGCAGGCCCGCCGCGTCGCAGACGGTCGCCATGAGCGCCCGCGCGGCCGGCAGCGCGTCCTCCAGGGCGCTGCGCACCCGGGTCAGCGCGTCCGCGGCCGCCTGCGGGGCGCGCAGCTGCGCCCCGGCCCACGGGCCGCTGGTGCCGGTGGGGTCGAAGGCGCCCAGCTCCACGGCGCGGCGCAGCCGCCCGGCCCAGGCCGGCAGGTCCTCGCGGCGGCACGCGGCCAGGTCCTCGCCGCGCAGGCGGCGGGTCGTGGTGGCGGGCACGGGGCGCTCGGCCAGCTGCGCCAGCGCCTCCAGCGCGTCGTGGACGCTGACGCCCCAGGGCGCGCGCGGGCGGTGCAGGGCGTGGGTGTGCTCCTCCAGCAGCGCCGCGTCCGCGGCCGGGTCCGGGCGCGTGCCGGGCGCCGCGGCGCCGCTGCGGGCCTCGAGCTCACCGCGGGCGGTGCGGGTCTGCTCGCGCACGTCGGCGATCACGGCGGCGGGGTCCAGGTCGGCGGTCAGGTGCAGCACGAGCCGGCCCAGGCCGTGCTCGCGCAGCCGCTCGTCGACGGCGCGGCGCTCGGCGGCGGCGTCGGCCACCAGCAGGGTGGTGCGCCCGGCGGCGGCACCGGCGGCGACCAGGGCGGCGGCGACCTGGGTGGCGCCGGTGCCGGCGGGGGCCTGCAGGCGCAGGTCGGCGCCGGACAGGACGTGCTCGACGGCGCGCCGCTGCGCCGCGTCCAGCGGCAGGCCGACCCGGTCCGCGGCCACCGGCGCGGCGGGGGGCTCGGCGGCGCAGGGCTCCGCGGGGGTGACGGGCGCGCCCTCGGCGAGGGCGCGCACGACCCGGTGCCCGCGCACGTCGGCGCCGTGCCGGTGCAGGTGGGTCAGCAGGTCCGAGCCGGGGTCGGCGAACGTGGCCAGCAGCAGCCGGCGCTCCACCCGCAGGCCGGGCACGCCGGCGAGCTGGCGGCGCACCTCCTCCAGCGCGGGCTCGGGGTCGAAGCCGCGGTGCCTGCCCACGGCCCGCGCGACGCGCTCGGCGTCCAGCTCCACGCCCAGCTCGGCGCGGGCGGCGCGCACCAGGACCGGGTTGACGAGCACCCCGGGGTCCAGCCGCACCACGAAGTCCTCGCGCGCCTCGGCGGCGGGGGTCAGGGAGCAGCGGCGCAGCAGCAGGGGCGTGCGGCGCGCCGCGGCGCCGGCGGGCGGGGTCCACGTGACGGTGCCCACGGCGACGGCGAGGGCGCGGGTGCCGCGCTGGGCCAGCAGGACGCCGGCGCGGCGGTGGGTGGCCCGCACGCGCCGGCGGGCGTCGGCCCGGGCGCCGGGTTCGCGCACGAGGCTGGACAGCGACGCCGGGCCCCCGGCCAGCAGCTGCGCCAGCCCGGAGGGGTGCGCGGTGGTCAGGTCGAGCCCCTCGTCGGGGACGTCCAGCAGCGCGGACGTCCCCCCGAGCGCCTGCGCCTGCGCCCACCACCGCCGTCGGGTCGCGTCGGCGGTGCGGGGTGCGGCGTCGTTCACGCCCTCCACAGTAGGCGCGCCGGCGAGCGGTCCGGCCCGCTCGCCGCGCCGCTCACCCGGTGGGGCGCCCCCGCCCGCCGGTGGGGGCGGACTGCGCGGTGGGCTGCGCGGCGGGCTCGGCGCCGGCCGGTCGGGCGGTCGACGGTGCGGCGGGGACGCTGCTGGTGGAGCGGGCCAGCGCGACGAGGGTGACGTCGTCGCGGGCGCGCCCGCCGCTGTGGCGGCGGGCGACCTCCAGGGCCTCGTCGACGAGGGCCTGCGGGGTCAGTTCCGGCAGCCGGGACAGCGCCGCCAGGACGCCCTCCACGCCCAGCTCGTCGGTGGTGCCGCTGGGGCGCGCCTCGGTGAGCCCGTCGGTGTAGACGACGAGCATCGAGCCGGGGGCCAGGGAGGCCGTCCCCGTGGTCCACGCGCCGGGCACGTCCAGGTGCAGCCAGGACAGCAGCGGGCCGGTGGCGCCCAGCTCCGCGACCACGCGCACGGCGCCGCCGTCGGAGCGCAGGACCAGGGGGGCGGGGTGGCCGGCGTTGGCGTACCGCACCAGGCCGGAGTCGGGGTCCACGACGGCGACGACGCAGCTGGCGAAGCGCTCGGCCTCGTCGGTGAAGACCCGCGCGGCCATGGCCAGCGCCAGGTCCGGCTCGGGGGCCAGGTGCAGGGCGGCCTCCAGCAGCCGCTTGAGCTGGATGGCCACGATGCCGGCGCGGGCTCCGTGCCCGGAGACGTCGGCCACCACGACGGCGTAGCGGCCGTCCTCCAGGTGCAGCACGTCGTACCAGTCGCCGGCCAGCAGGCCCTCGGCCGGGCGCAGCGCGGCGGCGGAGGACCACCCGGCGACGGTGGGCAGCTCGTGGGCGGCGAGCTGGTCGCGGACCTCGGCGACGAGTGGCTGGCCCTGGGACAGGGCCTCGCGGGCGGACACCGCGTCGGCGAGCTCGTCGAGGATGCGCCGGCGCATCGTCTCGGCCGAGTGCGCCACGGCGGTCAGCTCGGGGGGGCCGGCCAGCCCGACGGGGGTCTGCAGGTCGCCGCCGCCGACGCGCAGCATCTGCTGGGAGAGCAGGTCCAGGGGGCGCAGCACCCAGCGGCGCACGAGGTGCAGCACGGTGGGGACCATCAGCAGGGCGACGGCGAGGACGGCGACCTGCACGAGCTGGAAGCGGTCGACGTCCTCCTCGGCCTCCCGGCCGGCGGCGAAGCGCTGGTCCTGGAGCTCGTCGGTGAGCTCCTCGACGCGCACGTAGGCGCTGCGGAACTGCCTGCTGGCGGGGGCGTCGGCGAGCGCGTTGCGCAGGCCCTGCGCGTCGCCGGTCGCCTTGACGCGGGCCTGCTCCCGGGCGGCGATGCGCCAGGCGCGGACGTCGTCCAGGAGCGCCTCCACGCCCGCGGTGACCTCGGTGTCGCCCAGCTCGTCCGCCCGGTTCAGCAGGGTCCGCTGGCGGGTGGTGAGGTCCTCGGCCAGGTCGGACCGCTCCCGGAGCAGCGAGGGCGTCTGGGTGGGGTCGGCGGACAGCACGTACTGCTGGTGCACGACGTGCAGCTTGACGAACGCCTCGCGGAACCCGTCGAGGCTCTCGGCGACGGCGGCGCGCTCCTGCTGCGCGGCGCTGCGGATCTGCCCGTCGCCCTCGGTGGTCCACATGCTCTGGGCGAGCACGACGGTCAGCGCCAGGGAGATGAGCAGGAAGACGCCGGCCATGACGGACACGCGCCGCTGCAGGGTGGTGCGCAGCATGAGGCGGTGCCAGCGCCGTGCGAACCGCTTCAGCGTCCACCTCCTCCTCGGCCGGTGGGCGCGTCGGCCCGCCGGAGTGCGTCGTCACACCTTGTCACCTCCCGGTGCGGGTGGGCAGCCGCTCGGCGAGCACGAGCGGGCTCGCTGGGATAGACGTGGGGGGTGCTCCCCTCCCCCGCCGCCCCCACGGGCACCGCCGCCCCCACCGGTCTGCGCTGGCCCGCGTCCCTGACGCTGGTGCGCCACGGGCAGAGCACCGGCAACCTCGCCGACGCGCGGGCGCGCGAGCAGGACGCCGAGGTGGTGGACGTGGGCGAGCGCGACGCGGACGTCCCCCTGTCGGACCTGGGCCGGCGGCAGGCGGCGGCCGTGGGCCGGTGGCTGGCGACGGCCCCGGAGGCTCCGCCCGTGCCGCAGGTGGTGATCAGCTCTCCGTACGTGCGGGCGCTGCGGACCGCGGAGGCGGTGGTGCGCGGCGCGCGCGAGGCGGGGCTGGACGTGCCGGACCCGCGCACGGACGAACGGCTGCGCGAGCGGGACCTGGGCTGGTGGGACGGGCTGACGGGCGCGGGCGTGCGGGCCCGCTTCCCGGAGGAGTCCGCGCGGCGGGCGCGGCTGGGCAAGTTCTACTACCGACCGCCGGGCGGGGAGAGCTGGTGCGACGTGGCCCTGCGGGTGCGCAGCGTGCTGGCCTCGCTGCGCGAGGAGCACCCCGGCCGGGACGTGCTGGTGGTCTCCCACCAGGCCGTGGTCACGAACTTCCGGCTGGTGCTGGAGGGCCTGGACGAGCGATCGGTGCTGGAGCTCGACGCGCACGAGCCGCTGGCGAACTGCTCGGTGACCTCCTACGCGTTCGGGGACGGCGGCGTGCAGCTGCGGCTGGCCGGGGACACCAGGGCGGTGCAGGGGGTCGAGATCACTGACGACCCCGCGGACGACCCCACCGAGGAGCCGGTGGAGGACTCCGCCGGCTCCCCCGCCGGTGGGCGTCGGGGTGCGCAGGTGGCCCGGTGAGCGCCCGCGACGCGGCGGAGGGCGCGGTGACGGTGACGTCGGCGGTGCTGCGCGAGTGGCCGCTGCCGCCGCCGGGCGTGGGCAAGGAGGCGCGCGGTCGCACGTGCGTGGTGGGCGGCAGCGAGCGCACGCCGGGTGCGGCGCTGCTGGCGGCGGAGTCGGCGCTGCGCTGCGGCGCGGGCAAGCTGCAGGTGGCCACGACGGCGGCGACGGCGCCGGCGCTGGGGGTCGCCCTGCCGGAGGCGCTGGTGCTGGCCCTGCCCGCGAACGCGGAGGGCGGCATCGACCCCTCGTGCGGTGCGGAGGGGTCCGAGCTGGCGGAGCTGGTGCAGGGCGCGCACGCGGTGTGCCTGGGCGTGGGCACGGTCGGGGAGCCGGCGGTGGTGGCGCTGCTGGAGGCGCTGGTGCCGCCGCTGCGCGAGACGGTGGTGCTGGACGCGCTGGGCCTGGCACCGGTGACGCGCGACGCCACGTTCCTGCACCACCTGCAGGGGCGGGCGGTGCTCACGCCGAACCTGGCGGAGCTGGCGATCGTGCTGGACGTCGACGAGGACGAGGTCGGCCGCGACACGGCGGCCGCAGCGCGCGAGCTGGCGCGCCGCAGCCGGTGCGTGGTGGCCGCCGGTGGCGGGGAGTCGTGGATCGCCGCCCCGGACGGGCGGTTGTGGCTGGACGTGTCCGGCGGCGCGGGCCTGGGGGTGTCCGGGTCCGGGGACGTGCTGTCGGGGATCGTCACGGGCCTGTGCGCGCGGGGCGCGGACCCGGTGCAGGCGGCGGTGTGGGCGTGCCACCTGCACGGGCGGGCCGGGGACCGGCTGGCCAGCTCGGTGGGGCGGCTGGGCTTCCTGGCCCGGGAGCTGCCCGCGGAGGTGCCGCGGGTGCTCGCCGAGATCGAGGTGTGAGCCCGGCACCGCCCCGGATCGGGTCTGCGGGGCGGCCCCCGGCGGGTTCGTCAGGCCGGTGGCGCGGTCAGGACAGCAGGGCCGCGGCAGCGGGCACGACGTCGGCCAGGGGGACCTGCAGGTTCCAGGTGGTGGAGGAGCGCTGCCCGGCGGTGTGCGGGTCGCCGTCGGGGCCGGTCCAGGACTGCGGCTCGGCGGTGACCTTCCAGGCGTCGGCGCCGCGCTGGCGGGCGCGAGCGGCGAGGGCCTCGTCGCCGCAGTCGGCGGCGGCGGAGGCGATGACGTCGACGGCGCGGCTGAGCGAGCGGGCGTCGTAGAAGGCGATGCTGCACCCGGTGTCGGTGGCGCTGGTGGCCACGAGGATGCAGCCGGACTCGGCCAGCGCCGCGTCGATGGCGGCGAGGGCGGCGCTCTGGCGGGGTGCGCGGCGGGGGCCGGGCACGGTCGCGCGGGAGTCGGTGCGCAGGGTCTGAACGGACATCCGGAGTTCTCCTCGGGAGACGACGTCGGCCGGGTGTCGGAGTCCCCCTCGACTCGGCCCGACACCCAGGAGACGGCATCGGTCGGCGTGTCTTGCGGCTTGAGTGTAGGCACCCGTCCGGACCCGCCCCGACCACGGGGTGCAGTGTTCGCCTGGGGCGCAACACATCCCAACGACACAGCGTCGTAGTTCGGCTGGCCCGAACGCGGGGGCACCGGCCGGCGGCCACCCGGGCCGGACGGTCGCGCACGGGATCCCGCTAGACTCCGAGAGCCTCCGGCGACGGCCGGTGGGCGTGCCCCCGTAGCTCAGGGGATAGAGCATCGGTTTCCTAAACCGTGTGTCGCAGGTTCGAATCCTGCCGGGGGCACCCAGCAGCACCACGGGCCGGCCCGCAGGGGCGCCGGCGGCCCCCCGGCTCCGGGACGCGGGCGCGAACAGCGGGCGAACGCCCGCACCGGCCACGCGCAGAACAGCGGCGCGGCATCGTGAGCGCCCCTAGCGTGGGGCCATGCGCCGGCTGAGCACAGCGAGCACGAGCACGGTGAGCAGGGCGGTCGGTGCAGCGGCCCTGGCGGGTGGCGCCTGGGCCTGGGCGCTGGCGGCCACGGCGATGTCGGCCGTGCACGCCGCCGAGGCGCGCGCCCTGGGCCCCGGGCACACCCCGGACATGCCCGGCGAGGACGAGCTGGCGCTGGCCGCCCACGACGTGCGCCTGGCCGCGATGGCCGCGATGTGGTGCGCCCTGCCGCTGCTCCTGGCCCGCCCGTCCGCGCTGCCCCGGCGCACCGGTCCGGGCGGGCGCCGCACGGCGGCGCCGTTCGCCGCCTGGGCGGGTGCGGGAGTGGCGATCGCGCTGGCCAACGCGCTGCTCGGCCCGACGGTCGACACCCGCCCACCCGCCCTGGCCGCGGTGCTGGTGCTCGCCGCCGTCGCCGCGGGGACCGCAGCGGGGGCCGCGGCGGGGAGCGCGCTGCACCGCGGCCCCGCACCGTCGGAGGGTGCGCTCTGGTGGTGGCTGACCGGCAGCGGCGCGCTGGCGGCCGGGACCGCCTGGGCCGCGCTCGCGCAGGACCTGAACAGCGAGCGCTACGCCGCCTTCCTGCCCCGACAGGTGCCCGACGCCAACGCGGTGGCGGTGCTGGTGCTGCTGGCCACCTCGGGTGCCGGTGCACTCGCCGCCGGGTCGATCAGCGAGCGGGCGAGCGGGCGGGTGCGCCGCAACGCCCACCCGCTCCTGCGCGCAGCCCTCGTGGTGGTCCCCACCACGGTGGCGGCCGTGCTGATGCTGGACCCGACAGGGCTCCTGCCGGACGCCTGGAGCGACACCTGGCGGACCGGACCGGCGCTGGTGGCGGCGCTGGCCCCGTTGTTCCTGATCGCCGGTCCGGGCCTGCGCGCCCCGTCCCGGCGCAGGGTGAGCACCACCGCGCTCGTCCTGGTCGCGGTGGCCGCCCTGTCGACGGTGGCGCTGCCCCTCCTCGCACCGGTGGTCCTCGTCGGCGGCGTGCTCGGGCTGGTCTTCACCGCACCGGCCGGGGCGTACATCGGCTACGACGGCCTGCCGATGACCGGCGCCGGCGGACTGCTGGCGCTCGGTGCGCTGGTGGTCCTGGTCGTCCTCACCGGCGAGCGCGACGGGCAGGAGGCGCCTGCACCGCAGCGCTCGCCGGTGTGAGACGAGCAGCACCCCCACCGCCCGCGCTCGACGCCCGGCCGGGCCCGCCTCAGCTCGCCGTGACCTGCCCGGTGGCCCACGTGTAGGTCAGCGAGCCGTGCTCGAAGTCCTGCCGGACCCCGCCGGGCACCGGGACCTCCTCGCCCACGGGGTAGCCGAAGCGGCTGTTCTCCCAGCCGACGGAGGCCCAGTAGTCGCGGATGGCGCCCTTGACGAGCAGCACCGGCTTCGGGTCGTCCACGTAGCTGCGGGTGTACAGCGACCCGCGCTCGAAGTGCTGCGCCGACCAGCCGTCCCTCAGCTGGATGAACGGGTCGGAGGTGGGGTACCCGATGCCCCGCTCCCACCCCAGCTCCCCCCAGCGGTCCAGGACGTCGCGGGCCTCGAGGACGTAGTGGGCACCGGTGCGCGGACCGCGGTAGATCGAGCCGTACTCGAAGCGCTGGAAGGCGCCGCCGTCGGGCAGGGCGACCTCGTCGCCCACCGGCATGACGAGGTAGCCGCTCTCGCGCCCGGCGCGGTCGTAGGCGTCGCGGATCGCGCCGCGCACCGCGTGCGCACCGCTGCGCTCGCTGGAGTAGATCGACCCGCCCTGGAAGTGCTGGACCTGCGCGAACCCGCCGCGCCCGGCGTCGTCCTCGTCGCTGACCGGGTAGCCCAGCACCGAGCGGTCCCAGCCGAGGCGGGCGTACTCGTCGCGGACGGCTCCGCGCACGCGCCACACCCCGCTGTCCGGGCTCCAGAACAGCGACCCGCCGGTGAAGTGCTGGCCGAAGCCGCCGCGCAGCAGCGGGCCGAACTCGTCGGTCACCGGCAGGCCGGTGCCGCGCTCGTAGTCGCGGGCGGCGTAGCCGGCGGCGATCGCCCCGCGCACCGCGTGCGCACCGGCGAACGGCGACCAGTAGACCGTCCCGCCCTCGAAGCGCGTGTAGAGCCCGTCGAGGGTGCTGACGCCGAACTCGCTGGTCAGCGGGTGCCCCAGCCAGCCGTTCGTGCCGCCGGCGGCGAGGTGGCGGTCGTGGATCGCGCCGCGCACGACGTGCCCGCCGGAGCGCGGGTCGAGGTGGAAGGCGCCGTCGGCTGCGCGGTGCACCACCACCCCCTGCGCGGTGGTGGCCGACGGGGTCGGCGAGAGCCCGGTCAGCGCCTGCGGCGCCCCCGGCCGGTCGTCCCCCTCGGCGAGGTAGCGCTCGACGCTGGGCCAGCCGTCGCAGCCGTAGGCGCCCACGGGCGCGCTGGCCGCCACGACGACCCCGGTGGCGTCGAGCAGCTGGAACACCCCGCCCTGGCCGTCGGTGAGGCGGAAGTTCACCGCCCGGGACCCGCTGCCCGGCTCCACGGCGGACAGCTCCCCGCTCGGCAGCCGCACGTCGGTGACCGTGCCGTCGGAGGTGAAGGTCACCAGGTGCCCCGGGAGGCCCTGGACGCAGCTGGCCCGCACGTCCAGGTCCCGCACCGCCGCGCTCGCCGGCGGCGCCCCCACCAGCGTCGTCGCGAGCGCCGCTCCCAGCGCGGTCGTCGCGCCCCTGCGGGCACCCGCCCGCCTCTTCTGCCCCGTGGTGCTGCGCGTGCTCGTGCGCACGTCGTCCTCCCCCTCCGCGCGGGCGCCGTCACCCGCCTCGCCCCCGCGCTCCCCCCGAGCGCGTCCGGCCGCCGGCGCCCCCGCCGCGGTCCGTGGCAGACGTTCTACACCTGCGCGCCGCTGCGTCGCACGGGTTTCGGGACCCCCGGCGGGGCCGTGCCCGGGCGCCCCGCGCCGTGCGGCACCGGGACACGGGCTGCGGCCGGGGGTAGCGTCGGTGGTCGTGGAACCGGCGACGGAGGAACACTCGACGACGCGGCCCGCGGGCCCGGCGCGGCCCACGGGCGCGGCCCTGGCCCTGTGCGGTGCGCTGCTGCTGGGTGCGTGCGGCGGCACCCCCGCCACGACCACCGACCCCGCGGCCGCCACGAGCACGAGCACCGGCGAGCCCTCGGCGACGAGCAGCGGCACGGCCTCCTCGACCACCGGGACGATCACCGTCCCCGCCTACTACGCCGGCCGCACCGGCATGGACGGCGGTCTGGAGGTCGCGCTCTACCGCGAGTTCCACGACGTGCCCTCGGTGGGCGACCCGGTCTCCACCGCGGTGCGGGAGATGCTCCAGCCCCCGCAGGACCCGGACTACTCCGTCCCGTGGCCCGAGGGCACGGAGGTGCTCGGCGTGGAGCGCACGGGCGACCTGGTCACGGTGGACCTGTCCGCGGAGGCCGCCACCGCCCCGCCGGGCGCCGGCGAGGACCTCGCGCAGGCCGCGCTGCAGCAGGTGGTGCACACGGTCACGGCGGCCGACCCCTCGGTGGCGGGCGTGCAGCTGCTGATCGACGGCTCGCGCGTGCCGGACCTGTGGGGACTGGGCGCGCACGCCGGGGAGGCGCTCGCGCGGGCGAGCGCCTCGGAGGTGCTGGGGCCGGTGTGGGTCCTGGAGCCCGTGCAGGGCGCGGAGGCGACGTCCCCCGTGACGCTGGGCGGTGAGGCGACGGTGTTCGAGGCGACGGTCGGCTGGGACGTCACCGACGCCTCGGGGACGGTCGTGGCCGAGGGGTTCGCCACCGCCTCCGAGGGGGCGCCGGGGCGCGGGGCGTGGTCGGCGCAGGTCGACCTCGAGCCGGGCGAGCACGTGGTCCGCGCGTTCTCGGTGTCCGCCGAGGACGGGTCGGTCGTGGCCGTGGACTCCAAGGCGTTCACCGTCACCGGCTGACCTCCCGCCGCGGGGGCCGGCGGGCGCTGGGGACGAGTGCGTCAGACCGAGAACACCCGCACCGCCGCCTGCAGCTGCGCGGACGTGGCGGCCAGCCCGCGGGCGGCCTCGCGCACGTCCTCCAGGTCGCGGGAGGTGCGCCCGGCGGCGGTGACCACCCCGTCGAGGGTGGCGACGATGACGCGCCCGGACTCGGCGGCGGCCTCGACCTGGTCGACCACGCCGCCGGTGGTGGCGCTCTGCTCGTCGACGGCGGCGGCGATGGTGCCCTGGTAGCCGTCGATGCGGCCGACGATCTCGCTGATCTCGCTGATGCGGGCGGCGGCGGCGCCGACGGCCTGCTGGATGGCGCTGATGCGCCCGGTGATGTCCTCGGTGGCGGTGGCGGTCTGCTGCGCCAGCTCCTTGACCTCCCCGGCCACGACGGCGAACCCCTTGCCCATCTCCCCGGCGCGGGCCGCTTCGATGGTGGCGTTCAGGGCCAGCAGGTTCGTCTGCTCGGCGATGGCGGTGATGACCTTCACGACGCTGCCGACCTCGGAGGAGGAGCGGCCCAGCTCGGCGACGGCGCGGCTGGTCTCGGAGGCGACGCCCACGGCCTCCTGGGCGATCCGGGCGACGGACTGGGCGTTGCGGCTGATCTCGGCGGTGGCCTGGCCCGTGCGGTGGGCGCCGGCGGAGACCTCGGCGATGCGGGCGGTGACGTCCTGCGCGTTGCCGCTGACCTCGACGGCGCGGGCGCTGGTGCCGGCGGCGTGCTCGGCGATCTGGTCGCTGGAGGTGACCAGGCGGGAGGCGGCGGCGTCCAGGTCGCCGACCGCGGTGGTGACGTCGCGCACGACGCCGGCGGCGCGGTCCAGGGTCGCGTTCAGCGCGAGGGCGAGGTGCTCCAGCTCGGTCTGCCCGCGACCGGTGTCCAGGCGGGCGGACAAGTCGCCGGCGGCGAGGACCTCGGTGGCGCGGCGGACGGGGCGCACGATGCTGCGCCCGACCAGCCAGGACAGCACGGCGCAGGCGAGCAGGAGCGCCCCGGCGCCCAGGGCCAGGCGGCGGGCGTCGGCGAGCGCCGCGGCGGAGACGGAGTCGACGTAGACGCCGGAGCCGACGACCCAGCCCCACGGCTCGTAGCCGGCGACGTAGGACGTCTTCGGCTGCGGGTCCTCCTCACCCGGCTTGGGCCACTGGTAGTCGACGAACCCGGCGCCGTCGCGGCGCACGACGTCGACCATCTCCACGAAGAGCTTCTTGCCGTCGGGGTCGGCGTTGGCGGACAGGTCCGTGCCGTTCAGCTCGGGCTTGACGGGGTGCATGAGCATGGTGGGGCTCGTGTCGTTGACCCAGAAGTACTCCTGGCCGGAGTAGCGCAGTGAGGCGAGCGCCGCCAGGGCCTGCGCCTGAGCCTCGGCCTCCGTGAGCCGGCCGGCGGCGGCCTCGGCAGCGTGGTGCTCGACGACGCCCAGCGCGGTCTGGACGACGGCTCGCGTGGCGGCCTGGCGCTCGGCGAGGATCCGGTCGCGCGTCTGCAGGCTGGCCATGACGGTGATGCCGGCCATGGCGATCGCGGCGACGACGACGACGATCAGCAGGCGTGCGGCGATCGACCTGGTGCTGGTGGCCCTCATGGAACAGCTCCCTCGCTGGGGCGGCCCCCCGCGGACCGCTCCCTCCCATCGGCAGGTGCGGGGCGCCGCTTGACCGACCGGGCGTCGGCCCGTCGTCACCGGGTGTTCGCTGTGGGTTCGTTGAGAGTGCGCGCAGTGCTCGCCAGACTCCGCCGGGTGAGATCGCGCACCGTCGCCGCCGCCACCCTGGCCGCCGCCACGTTCCTGACCCCCCTGACCGCCGCCACCGCCGCCTCGGGCACCCACCCCGGCAAGGGCCACGGCCACGAGGAGGCCGCCCCGCTGATCGTGGGCCACCGGGGCGCCTCGGCGTACCGGCCCGAGCACACGCTGGCCGCCTACGAGCTGGCCGCGGAGCTGGGCGCCGACGTCATCGAGCCCGACCTGGTCTCCACGAAGGACGGCGTGCTCGTGGTGCGCCACGAGAACGAGATCTCCGGCACCACCGACGTCGAGGAGCGCCCCGAGTTCGCCGACCGGCAGGCGACGAAGACCATCGACGGCGTCGAGCTGACCGGCTGGTTCACGGAGGACTTCACGCTGGCGGAGCTGAAGACGCTGCGCGCCGAGGAGCGCCTGCCGGAGCTGCGCCAGGAGAGCACGATCTTCGACGGCGCCTACGAGGTGCCCACGTTCGAGGAGGTCCTCGACGAGCGCGAGCGCCTGTCGAAGGAGCTGGACCGCGAGATCGGCATCATCCCGGAGATCAAGCACTCCACGTACTTCCAGTCCATCGGCCTGCCGATGGAGCGCAAGGTGGTGCACGCGCTGAAGCAGCACCACCTGAACCACCCGGACTCGCCCGCGACCGTGCAGTCGTTCGAGCTGACCAACCTGGTCGAGCTGCGCACGAAGTTCGGGCTGAGCGCGGACTCGGTGTTCCTCACCTCCGCCTCGGGCGCCCCGGCGGACCTCGTGGCGGCGGGCGACCCGCGCACGTACGCGGACCTGCTGACGCCGTCCTCGCTGCGGTACCTGGCCCGCTACGTGGACGTCGTCGGCCCCTCGCTGAACCAGGTCGTCGCGCTGGACGTGGACGGCACGCTGGGCGAGGAGACGACCCTGGTCGCGGACGCGCACGCCGCCGGCCTGGAGGTGGTCCCCTACACCCTGCGCCCGGAGAACGAGTTCCTGCCGGTGGACTACCGCAGCAGCGAGGACCCGGCCGAGTTCGGCCGCGTCCTGGACCTGGCGCAGGTGTACTTCGAGGCCGGCATCGACGGCGTCTTCACCGACTCCCCCGACCTGGGCGTCGTGGCGCGCGACCGCTTCCTCGACGAGCGCGACGGCGAGCAGCCCGCCGCCTGAGGACCGCCGGGCACGGCGCCGGGCCGTTCGAGGTGCGCGGGCCGGCGCCGTGCCTAGCATCGCAGTCGTGGGCACCTCCGGGAGTCGCCGCCGCGTCGCCGCGGGCCGGTGATCCCGCGCGCGCCCGGCGAGCGGGCGGTCCCGGGCGGTGAGGGTCCGCGGGCGCGTCCGGGCCGGCTGCTGCGGGGTTCGGCCCGCGCGGTGGTGGCCGCCCGCTACGTCGTGCTGCTGCTGTGGGCATCGCTGGCGGCGCTGGCCGTGTGGGCGCCGTCGACGGGCGCCGGCACCGAGGCCACCCGGTTGCAGGCCTTCATCGACCCGCAGGACACGACCCTGGCCACCGAGACCGCCTCGGCGCGGGCGTTCGGCTTCCCGCTGATCTCGCGCACCGTGCTGGTGCAGCACGACCCGCAGGGCCTGTCGGTGTACGACCAGGCCCAGGCCGTGCTGCGGGCGACGGCGTTGACGCGCGGCGAGTACGAGGACGCCGGCCCGATCGTGGGCGCGCTGCCGGTGACGAACACCCTGGCGGCGTTCCCGGGTTCCACCCGGGCCGGCACCACGGCCCTGACCTTCCTGCTCATGGACCCCGACGAGGGCCTGGGCGACCGCACCAGCGCGGCGCAGCGGTGGGCCGCGGAGCACCTGGACGCCGAGGACTCCTTCGTCGGGGTGAGCGGGTCGGTTCCGGCACGCGTGCAGCAGGCGCGCACGCTGCACGAGGAGCTGGCCCTGGTGGAGGTGACGACCCTCGGCGCCATCGCCGTGGTCGTCGGCCTGCACTTCCGCTCCCTCGTGGCCCCGGTGCTGGCGATCGTGACGGCGGGCACCGCGTTCTTCGTCTCCCTCCGGCTCGCCGAGCTGGTCGCCGGCGCCATGGGCACGGGCGTGCCCGAGGAGCTGCGCCCGCTCGTCCTGGCGCTGCTGCTGGGGGTCGTCACCGACTACGTGATCTTCTACCTGACGGGGGTGCGCCGGGCGCTGGCCGAGGGCGCGGACCGGCTGACGGCCGCGCGCACGGCCACGGCGCAGTACGGGCCGATCGTGGCCGTGGCCGGGGTGACGGTGGCCGCGGGCACCGCCGCCCTGGTGGTGGCGGACTCGCCCTTCTTCGCGGCCGTCGGACCGGCCATGGCGATGTCCGTGCTCGTCGGGGTGCTCGTCTCGACCACGCTGGTGCCCGCGGTGATGGCCGTGCTGGGCCGGGCCCTGTTCTGGCCCTCGAGGCCGGTGCGGACCCCGCCCGCCGCGAGCGGTGCGGGACGCCGGGCCGCCGCGCGCCGCGAGCGCGGGGTGCGGCTGCTCACCCGCCGCCCGGTCGCCCTCGCCGTCGTCCTCGGGTGCACGGCGCTGCTGGCCGCGGCGTCGCTGCCGCTGCAGCAGCTGCGCCTGGGGGTGGGGTTCGTGCCGTCGCTGCCGGCCGACGCCCCGGTGCACGTGGCCGCGGACGCCGCCGCGGAGGGCTTCGCGCCCGGCATCGTCTCCCCCACGGTGCTGCTGGTGCAGGGCGAGGGCGTGACCGGGCAGCGCCGGCAGCTCGCCGCGCTGGGTGCCGCCCTGGAGCGGCAGCCGGGCGTGGCGGGGGTGCTGGGCCCCGGCGACCTGCCCGAGGAGCTGGCGCGGCGGGCGCTGCTGGCCCCGCAGGGCGATGCGGCCCGCTTCCTGGTGGTGCTGGCGGGCGACCCGATGGGCGGCACCGCCATCGCCGACCTGCGCGCGCTGCGGGAGGACCTGCCCGCCCTGCTGGCGGGGGCGGGCCTGGGCGGGGCGGAGCGGGGGGTGGGCGGGGACACCGCCCTGGCCTCGGCGCTGGTGGCGCTGACCGAGGACGACGTGGGGCGCATCGCGCTGGCCGCGCTCGGCGTCAACCTGCTGGTGCTGGTGCTGTTCCTGCGCGCCCTGGTGGCCCCGCTGTACCTGCTGGCCACCAGCGTGCTGGCCCTGACGGCGTCGCTGGGCCTGGCCACGTGGCTCTTCCAGGACCTGCTGGGCCACGACGGGCTCACCTTCTACGTGCCCTTCGCGGCCGCGGTGCTGCTGGTGGCGCTCGGCTCGGACTACAACGTCTTCGGGGTGGGCACCATCTGGGCGCAGGCGCGCACCGCCCCGCTGCGCGAGGCGGTCGTGCGGGCGGTGCCGCAGTCCTCCCGGGCCATCACCGCCGCCGCGGTGACGCTGGCGCTCAGCTTCGGGCTGCTGGCGCTGGTGCCGCTGCGCTCGTTCCTGGAGCTGGCCGTCGTCATGGCCCTGGGCATCGTCCTGGACGCCATCGTGGTGCGCTCGCTGCTGGTGCCCACCCTGCTGGTCCTCGTGGGGCCGGTCAGCGGCTGGCCGGGGCACGCCCTGTCCCGCGACGCCGCGGCCCGCGGCACCCCGCCCCGCACCGCCGCACCCGCCGGGAGGCCGTGATGCCGCGAACGCCTGCGCCCTCCCGGGAGCGGGAGCGCACCCGCCCGCGCCGGTGGGTGCCGGTCGCGACGCTCGTCGTCGGCGCCGTCCTGGGCGCCGCGACCACCGCCGGGCTGGTCGAGCTGGGGGTCCTGCCCCTGGGCGCCCCCGCCGCGCAGGACCCCGGGGCGGTGCGCGACGCCGCGCCACCGGGAGAGGTGCCGGAGGTCCCCGAGGCCTGCCGGGAGCTGGCCGAGGTGTCGGTGGAGGCCGTGGACCTCGCCCGGCGCACCGCGGAGTCGATCGCGCAGGCCCGCGCCCGCGACCTGGTGCCGGTGCTCGAGCGCCTGGAGGAGCTGGACCCGCGGGTGCGGGAGCTGGCCGCCTCGTGCGACCTGCCGCAGGTGGGGTGAGCCGTCGCGGCGGGTTCCTCAGCGGGCGACGGCCCGGCCGAGCAGCCGGATCAGCACCCCGGCCGCGAGCACCGCGATCCCGGTGAGGACGGCCTGGACCGGCAGCGTGGCCACCAGCACGACGCAGCCGGCGGCGCCCAGCACCTGCAGGCCCCTCGGGAAGAGCCGCTGGGCGCGCGGCTGGCCGATCGCGGCGAGGTTCGTGACCAGGTAGTACAGCAGCACCCCGAACGACGAGAAGCCGATGGCGCCGCGCAGGTCCACGGTGAGCACGAGCACCACCACGACGAGCGCCACGGCCGCCTCCGCGCGGTGCGGCACCGAGAACCGCGGGTGCACGGCGGCCAGCGGGCGGGGCAGGTCGCCCTCACGGGCCATCGCCAGGCTCGTGCGCCCCACCCCCGCGATGAGCGCCAGCAGGGCACCGGTGGCCGCGGCGACGGCCCCGGCGCGCACCAGCGGTGCGGCCCACCCCCACCCGCCGGCCTGCACGGCCGCGAGCACGGGCGCCGCGGTGCCGGCGGCGCCCTCGGCGCCGAGCACGGCCAGCACCGCCACGGCCACCGCCGCGTACAGCACGACGGCCGCGCCCAGGGCGAGGACCACCGCGCGCGGGATGGTGCGGGCCGGCTCGCGCACCTCCTCGGCGAGGGTGGCGATGCGCGCGTACCCGGCGAACGCGAAGAACAGCAGCCCGGCGGACTGCAGCACCCCGTACCAGCCGCCGGGCGCCTCCCACGCCAGCCGAGCGGTGTCCGCCCGCCCGCCGGCGGCGGCCGCGGCCAGCACGAGCGCCAGCGCGGCCAGCGCCACGCCGAGCAGGGCGCGGGTGGCGGCCGCGGTGCGGGTGATGCCGCGCAGGTTCACCGCGGCGAGGACGACGACGACCGCTGCGGCGACGGGCCGCTGCCACGGCGCGGGCACCAGGTGCGCGGCGACGACCAGGGCCATCGCGGCGCAGCTGGCGGTCTTGCCGATGACGAAGCCCCACCCGGCGAGGAACCCCCACCACGGGCCCAGCCGCTCGCGCCCGTACACGTAGGTGCCGCCCGCGGAGGGGTACGTGGCGGCCAGCTGCGCGGAGGCCACCGCGTTGCAGAACGCGACCACCGCGGCGACGCCGAGGCCGAGCAGCAGGGAGGTGCCGGCCGCGGCGGCGGCCGGGCCGACGGCGGAGAACACGCCCGCGCCCACCATGGAGCCCAGGCCGATCGCGACGGCGTCGCCGGTGCCGAGGCGGCGGGCGAGGGCCGGGGAGGTCGTCACGCGCGGGACCGTAGCGGGGTCGGGTGAACGGCCGGGTGCGGGCCGCGCGGCGCGCGGTGGCAGAGTCGCCGGCCGTGCCCGACGCGCCCCCGCCCTGGTCCGTGCAGCTCCTGTCGCCCGCCACCCTCGCCGGCGCGCAGGAGGTGATGCGCACCTGCATCGCGCGCGACTTCGGCGACGCGCACGACCCGGTGGTGCACGCCGACGTCGACGACCCGCTGCACCGCTACCCGGGCACCGCGGAGGCGTTCCTGCTCGTGGCGGTGGACGCGGGCAGCGGCGAGGTGCTCGGCACCGCGGGGCTGCGCGACGGGCGGCTGCGGCCGGGCGCCACCCCGCCGCACCTGCTCGAGCGCTACGCCGACGGCCGCACCGGCCAGCTCGTGCGGGTGTACGTGGCGGCCGCGGCCCGCCGGCGCGGCACCGCGCGCGCCCTGGTGGCGGCGGTGCGCGAGCGCGCCGCGGCGGACGGCCGCTACGAGCGCCTGGCCCTGCACGCGTACCGCCACTCCCCCGGCGCGGTGGCGTTCTGGGAGGCGCTGGGTGCCCGCGTCGTCGCGGACGACTCGGCGGGCCCCTCGCGCAGCGTGTTCTACGAGTTCACCTCCAGCGGGTCCGCGGGCTCCCCCGCGCCCGGCGGGCCGTCGCAGACCAGCCCGGAGGTGAGCGCGTCGAGGTTGCGGCGCACCAGCGAGGGGTAGTCCTCGCCCTCCGCGGCGCGCTCGATCGGGTCCAGCACGCCGGTGCCCACGCCGAGCTCGCGCGCCAGGGTCTCGGTGACCTCCGGGCTGGTGGAGACCTCGAAGAAGACCGTGCGCACCCCGGCGTCGCGGACGACGTCGACGACCCGGCGCACGCGGGCCGGGGAGGGCTCGACGTGCGGGTCGATGCCGGTGAGGCCGACCTGCCGCAGCCCGTAGCGCTCGGCGAGGTAGCCGAACGCCTCGTGGGAGGTGACGAGCACGGCCCCGCGGCAGGGCGCGAGGGCCTGCGCGTGCTCGGCGTCCAGGGCGGCGCTCTGCTGCGCGAGCTCCTGCGCGCCAGCGGCGTAGTCGGCGGCCGCGGCCGGGTCGAGCTCGGTGAGGGCGGCGGCGACGAGCTCGCCCGCCTCGGCCAGGCGCAGCGGGTCCAGCCAGAAGTGCGGGTCGGCGTCCAGGTCGGCGAGAGCGGCGGTGTCGACCACCCGCCCGGGCGCGGAGACCTCCAGGGCGTCGTCCGTGGACGGCTGCAGGCCGGACTGGTGCACGAGCAGGTCCGCCTCGCCGAGCGCGCCGACCTGCGCGGCGCTCAGCTCCACGTCGTGGCTGTCGCCGCCCGGCGGCACCAGGCCCGTCACGTGGACGTGCTCGCCGCCGACGACCTCGGCGACGTGCTGCAGCGGGGGTGAGGAGGCCAGGACGTCCAGCCGGCCGTCGTCGGCTCCCGGCACCTCCCCCGCCGCCCCGGTGGAGCAGGCGGCGGGGGCCAGGGCCGCGAGCGCGAGGGCTGCGGCGGCCCAGCGGCGTGCGGGGCTCACGCGGTCCCGGCCTCCTCGTGCTCGTGCTCGCCCTCGTGGGCGTGCCCGTGCTCGGCGTCGCCGGTCACGCCGTTCAGCTCGTTGGGCACGACGTCCAGCTGCGTGCTCTCGAAGACCTCGCCGGTGGCGACGTCGACGGCGTGCAGCTGCTTCGTGGCGGGCTCGGTGACGTAGGCGGTGCCGTCCAGGACGTGCAGGGTCGGGCGCGGCTCCTGCCACTGCAGGGGTTCCTCCCACGGCGCGACGACGGGGATCGAGCGCACGACCACGCCCGTCTCGGGGTCGATGACGTGCAGGGCGCCGTCGGTGCCCAGGACGAGGGCCTCGCCGTCCTCCCCGCGGCCCAGGGAGCGGAAGGAGTAGGAGGCGGGCAGGTCCACCAGGCGCAGGGTGGCGTCGCGGGTGTCGATGAGGGAGACGCGGGTGGGGCGCTCCAGCTCGGCGTCGGGGTCGGTCTTGTAGTCGCCCAGGACGATCGGGGAGGCCCCGGAACCGGCCTGGTTGCCGATGCGGCCGTAGGGGTCCGGGGCGGCGACCTTGGTGATCGCGCCGTCGCGGTGCACGAGGGCGCCGTCGGTGCAGCCGATGACGACGGCCTCGCCGGCGGCCACGGCCTCGCCGTGCACGCCGGGGCACTGGTCGCTGCGGGTGGTCTCGGTGCCGTCCGCGTCGAGCCAGCGGGTGCCGGTGCGGGCCTCCTCGGTGCCCTCGGAGACGATCAGGCTGCCGTCGCCCAGTTCGACGGCCACGCCGTGGTGAGCGGCGGGGGTGGTCAGCTCGCGCTGCTCGCGGTCGGGGTCGGCGACCTCGGCGGAGTCGAAGGCGGTGACCTGCCCGCTGCCGTCGTCGAAGAGGACGGTGCGGCCCTCGTGCACGACGACGTGGCCGGGCTTGACGGCCTCGAACGCCACGTCGGTCAGCTCGGGCTCGGCGGTGTAGTGGTGGGAGTGGTCGCCGTGCGGCTCGCTCCAGGTGCCGGCGTCGAGCACCTGGAAGGCGCCGGTGGTGGACAGCAGCAGGTGCCGGCCGTCGCCGGCGGGGTTGAGGCGGGTGAAGCCCTCGACGGGCAGGTCGGCGAGGACCTCGAAGGTCGAGGCGTCGAGCACCTGCACCCCGCCGTCGTGGGTCAGGGCCAGGCGCGGGGTGCCGGCGGCGACCTCGGTGGCGGCCGCGGCGGGTTCGGGCGTGTCCTCGGCGCTGGCGGCGGGCTCGGAGGTCCCCGCACCGCAGCCGGTGAGCAGCAGCAGCGAGAGCAGCGAGCCGGCGGCGAGCGGGCGGGTGGGCAGGTGGGTGAGCGGGTGGTGCACGGCGGTCCTCGGTTCCGTGGGGGTCGTCGGGCCCCGGGCGGGGCGGTCCGGAAGCTAGCAAATGATTGTGATTATCATCAACACCGTGTCAGCGCCTCCCGCTCCCCCGCCCGCCCTCGCCTACCGCGGCTGCTGCGCCGGCTACGCCGCCGGCCCCGTCGTGCGCGACGTCGACCTCGAGGTCGCCCCCGGCGAGTGCGTCGCCCTGCTCGGGCCCAACGGCGCCGGCAAGACCACCCTGGTGCGCGCCGCCCTGGGCCTGGCGCGCGTGCACGCCGGGCACCTCGACGTCCTCGGCCACCGGCACGACCGGCTGCCCGCCGGCGCGGGCCTGGGCTACGTCCCGCAGCGGCACACCGTGGCCACCACCGTGCCCGCCACCGCCGCCGAGGTCGTCGCCGGCGGGCGCCTGGGCGGCACCGGCCCGCTGCGGCGCCTGGTGCCGGCGCAGCGCCGCCGCGACCGGGCCGCCGTCCTGGACGCCCTCGACCTCGTGGGGCTGCGCGCCCGCGCCCGCACCCCCCTGGCCGAGCTCTCCGGCGGCCAGCAGCGCCGGGTGCTGCTGGCGCGCGCCCTGGCCGGCGACCCGCGCCTGCTGCTGCTGGACGAGCCCACCGCCGGCGTCGACGCCGCCGCGGCCCGCGCCGTCGCCGCCGTCCTGCGCGAGCAGCTCGACGCCGGCACCGCCGTGGTCCTCGTCACCCACGAGACCGCGGCCCTGGCCCCCGTGCTGCACCGCGTCGTGCGGGTCGAGGGCGGTTGCGCCTGCGAGCAGCGGGGGCGGGTGGCCGCCGGTGCCTGAGCTGCTGCAGCTGCTGGACTACGCGTTCCTGCGCCGCGCCCTGCTGGCCGCCGCGATGGTCGGCCTGGCCGCCCCGCTCGTCGGCGCGTTCCTCGTCCAGCGCGGGCTGTCCCTGGTGGGCGACGGGCTGGGCCACGTCGCCCTGGCCGGCGTGGGGGTCGGGGCGCTCACCGGGCGCAGCCCGGTGTGGGCCGCGCTGGTCGCCGCCGTGGGCGCGGCCCTGCTCATCGAGATCGTCCGCCACCGCGGCCGCACCGGCGGCGACGTCGCGCTCGCGCTGCTGTTCTACGGCGGCATCGCCGCCGGCGCGGTCCTGCTGAGCCTGGCGCCGGCGGGCGGGGCGAACCTCGAGAGCTACCTGTTCGGGGCGATCACCACCACCAGCGCCGCGGACGTGCGCGCCTTCGCCGCCCTGACCGCCGTGGTCGTCGTCGCGGTGCTCGTGCTGCGCCCGTGGTTCTTCGCCGCCGGCAGCGACGAGGAGCACGCCCGCGCCGTGCGCCTGCCGGTGTTCCGGCTGAACTGCGCCCTGGCCGTGCTCACCGCCGTGACGGTCGTGCTCTCGATGCGCACCGTGGGGCTCCTGCTGGTCAGCGCCCTGCTCGTCGTGCCCGTGGCCACCGCCCAGCGGCTGTGCCGGGGCTTCGGGGCCCTGCTGCTGGTCGCGAGCGCCGTGGGCGCCGCGGTCGGCGTGGGCGGGGTGGCGGTCTCCGCCGTGGTGGGCACCCCCTCCGGCGGCACGATCGTCCTGCTGGCGCTGGCGGTGTTCGCGCTCGCGGCAGCGCTGCGGGCCGGGTCCGGGCGCGTGCGCCGGACCCGGGTGGCCACCACCGCCTGAACCGGCCCCCGGCGCCACGACGCCGCCGCGACCGGTCGGTCGCGGCGGGGGCGTGGGGGGGGGGGGGGGGGGGGGGGGGGGGGCCGGGGGGGCGGGGGGGCGGCGGGCGGGCGGCGCGGG
>NZ_JBKBCT010000158.1:0-733 GCF_050871525.1 Kineococcus auxinigenes
CACGCCCAGTTCCTCGGGCTTGAAGGTGTCCAGCTGTTTCTTCTTGGCCTTCATGATGTTGGGCAGCGTGACGTAGCGCGGCTCGTTCAGGCGCAGGTCGGTGGTGATGACCGCAGGTATGTTCAGCGCCAGGGTTTCGAGGCCGCCGTCCACTTCGCGGGTCACGTTCACCTTGTCGCCAGCGATCTCGACCTTGGAGGCGAAGGTGGCTTGCGGCAGGTCGGCCAGCGCCGCCAGCATCTGACCCGTCTGGTTGCAGTCGTCGTCGATGGCCTGCTTGCCCAGGATCACGAGGCCGGGCTGTTCCTTTTCGATCAGAGCCTTGAGCAGCTTGGCCACGGCCAGCGGCTGCAGTTCTTCATTGGTCTCGACCAGGATGCCGCGGTCGGCGCCGATGGCCATGGCAGTGCGCAGCGTTTCCTGGCACTGGGCCACGCCGCAGGAGACGGCGATCACTTCGGTGACCACGCCTTTTTCTTTCAGGCGCACGGCTTCCTCAACAGCAATCTCGTCGAAGGGGTTCATGCTCATCTTGACGTTGGCGATGTCCACGCCGCTGCCATCGGACTTCACACGCACCTTGACGTTGTAGTCCACCACGCGTTTTACGGATACGAGAATTTTCATGAGAGGATTTCCTATTGAGGTTCAGGCCACCGAGGGCATGGCCTGGAGCTCGCTTGCTGCGCGCTGCGCACGCGAAGTGATCATCACCGTTGCCTCGCCCTCGATG
>NZ_JBKBCT010000159.1:0-730 GCF_050871525.1 Kineococcus auxinigenes
ACGAGCTCCTTCATCTTGCCTTCTTCGAGAAGATCATCACCGCCAGTTGATGCGTGACTCACTGCATTGAGAACCTGCAACATACCCCAGTGAATGCGCGCTTCTCCACCTGCCGCATATGCCTTACCCGCATCCGTCTCTGCGTTCTCGCCAATCTCTTTGAACTCTGTCCCAACACCGGGCACGTAATATCGAAAGTACTCAGATTGGTCGTTGCGATGGGCGTTAAACAGAACCACGACATTCGAATGCGACTTCGACGGCATGTCACGCTTCATGTTGTTGTTGGTGCCATCGAAGAACAAGCCGACGTGTATCTCCCTCGTGCAGCTAAGGCTTTGCTTATCCCCGATATCGGCAGTCCCCGCACGATCACACAACTCACTCAAGGTCGGCTTGCGCTCCCCACGAGAGTCTGAAGACGGCAGGTCAGGGCTGTAGCTCTTGCCGCCCGGCGGGTTGTCCCACCAATCGTCCTTCGGAGCATTCTCAAGCGGGCGGTATGTCGACTGCCATGTCGCAGCTTTTCCTGGTCCATTTACTCCCGCTGGGTCGTACCACAACAGAATCTGCTGCCCTGTACTCTTGAGCAAACACTCCGCCGTGTATGTGGATAAGTTTTTGAAATACCGACAGCGTCGGTCACGCGTGCTTATATCAAAGCTAATCTCGTACCAGCCAGGACGGAACGCGCTCATTCTTCCTCCTTCGGAAGCACAGGTGGAGGCGG